>RFNI01000194.1 GCA_009927245.1 Actinomycetota bacterium
GGTTGGAATATTAAGTTCAGCAATCTCATCATCGCTAACACCATCAAGGTGCTTTACCAATGCTCTAAGTGAATTACCGTGAGCAGTTACCAAACAGTCTTGCCAGCAACTAGATCCTGGCTAATCTCGTTTTCCCAAAGTGGCATCATTCGGATAAGAACATCTTTTAGACATTCGGTCTTAGGAAGAGCATCACCTAGACCTGCATATCTCTCATCGTGTGCTTGAGAGTATTTGTCATTGTCATCGATTGGCGGAGGTGGAACATCAAAGATCTGCGCCAAATCTGGAATTGCTCTGGACCATACTCAGCTAGTGTCTGAGCCTTATCTTTACCCTGCAATGCACCGTAGTGACGCTCGTTCAATCTCCAGTCACGCTTGACATCAATCCATGAACGCTCTGCAGCGTTTAGAGCAATGTGTGCTGTGTTGATAGCACGCTTGAGTCTTGATGTTATAGAGGAGGTCTGGCTTTAGACCAGATTCAGCTAGTAGTTCACCAGCTCGCTTAGCCTCTTGGCGACCTAGGTCGCTCAGGTCAACATCTACCCAACCGGTGAAGAGGTTCTCTTGATTCCAAACCGAGTTGCCGTGACGTAAAAGAATGAGAGTGTATTCAGACATAGGACAAGTTTAGCCAGAAGGTTTGGCTAGCCTTGTTAGGTGCAGAGTAAGAAGCCAGTTGGAACCATCACCCGTGGAACCACTAACCCCAACCGACTCAGAAGAGTCGATAGATATATCTCTTCACAACCTGCTCTTCGAATGACTTCAGATCCAATAGTCGTTGATCTTGGTTTTGGAGCTACTCCAACAACTCCTATCGAGATGTTAGAGAGATTGAGTAAGACTCAACCCAATGTTGTTGTGGTTGGCATCGAAATTGATAGAGAACGAGTCAATCGAGCATTACCTTTCCAATCAAGTTCACTGCTATTTGGTCTAGGCGGCTTTGAAGTTCCACTCCCCGCCCCACTAAAGACCAATGAACCGGTAACTGCCATTAGGGCTATGAATGTATTGAGACAGTATGAAGAATCTGAAGTTAGAGCTGCCTGGGATTTAATGTGTTCAAGACTAAGTCCTGATGGTTTCATCGTTGAGGGAACCTGCGATGAGATTGGTCGCATTGCATCTTGGGTGACACTGGACTCTTCAGGCCCTAAGTTCTTCACCATCTCACTGCAGCTAAGAGGTTTAGCTAAACCTTCAAAGGTTGCAGAACGACTACCTAAAGTACTGATTCACCACAATGTTGAAGGTGAACCGATTCATCGTTTGCTAGAAGATTTGGATGTTGCTTGGGCAACACATGCACCACTTGGAATCTTCTCTCCTGCTCAACGCTTTGCTGCTTGCATGAAAGACCTTAGAGCTAAGGGTTGGCCAATTGCTTTAGAACCTAAACGTTGGCGTTTAGGTGAACTAACCCTCAGCTGGGAAAGTGTTGCTCCCCTAAACCTCGGGTAGTTCTGCTCTAGCTTCGTCTTCAGACATACCGGTAGCGCAGAGTAGATCAACAACCAATGGTCTTAGAAGTAATAGCACGCTGGCTTCTCTAATCTGATCAGCAATACCAAATCGCTTTGGGTCTAGCTGTCTAACAATTTCAACTAGTTCCTGTTGAGCATTCTCTAAAGCTTCTGGATCAGATAGACCTTCACGCATCAGAGAAACAGCACTGTGTAATTGGTCACAGAGGTCAGCTAGATATGCTCGAGCAATTCCATCTTTAAGTAAGAAGTCAACTCTTCGAATTACAACTCTTAGGTTTCTAGTTGCAAGGTCCATGCCTCGCATCAATCTAACTTGGCCCTTTAGTTCATCTCGATACTTATTCAAGAATGGGCTGATGCGGCTAATCGCAACTGCGCTATCTAGCGACATCTTCCAGTTATCAATCAGTGGCTGTGATCTTCTGACCTTCTTCAGTGCAGCATCCGACACCTGGATGTTTACATCTCGAAGAGCAAGTCTTAGTGAATCTAGAGATTCAATAAAGAAGTCAAAGAGTTTGTTTGCATCAGTTCTAGCTAGACCTCTAGGGTCTCTAGGGATTAGAGCAGTAACAATGATTGCTAATAGACCACCGATGAGGCCATCGATAGTTCTCACGAATACTCCACCGTCAGGAACTGGAAGGACTTGCACCAACATCGCTTGAATACCTGCGGTTAGAGCAAAAGCAGAACTACCTGAAATGAATCTTGCTGCAAGCAGAACAACCAGAAGAACTAAACCAATTTGAACAAGACCTGTTCCAAACAGAGATAGCGCAATATCGCTAATCGCAATACCAACAACCATCCAATTGCTGTCTGGACTATTCTTCGAGGTCTAGCATCTCTAGAGAAACCAAGTGAGGTAATACAAACAGTTAAGGCAAGGATTGGCGTTGCGTGATCTAGACCGTAGTGCGCTAGTGAATAGGCAAGTAGTGCGCCGATAGTTATTTGTAGTGCCGGTGCAATTGATTCAATTACTCTTCGTGTTGATTCACGAAGACTCCAGTGCAGGGATTTCTAAACTTAGTCTTTGCCACGTTTAGCCCTGAACTCCCCTAAATCAATAACAGCACCAGCAGATGCAGGAACAATAACTTCTTGGTGAGCACTTAGTTTCTCACCGCTAGCAGCACAGCTAACAGTCAATATCTCATCAACTGCAGTGTTGCGCTTGATAACAGCTAATGCAATTGGGCCCATCTCGTAGTGCTGACCAACTGTTGTGATCTTGCCAACTACTGCATCGCCTAGATAAACCTCATCACCTAGATCAGGCAGTGCATGGCCTGAACCATCTAGGTGCAGGAATACCAACCTTCTAGGTGGATGACCTAGGTTATGAACCTTGGCAACTGCTTCCTGTCCTCGGTAACAACCCTTGTTTAGGTGAACAGCTGTTGCTAGCCAATCAAACTCATGAGGAAGTGCTTTTTCATCAATCTCATTAGGACCAGCAGGTCGATGAGCTTCAACTCGAAGAGCATCTAGAGCCATGGTCCCTGCCTTAGTGAAGGTGTTCCATATAGAAAGCACTTCATCAACTGGAACGATGTTCTCCCGATACTTCCAACTACCCTCTGGCTGATTGCCGTAACGGTATCCACCATTGGTTGTTTCAGGCCAAGGATCAGACCAGGTGTGTATTGCATTAGGAATTGAGAGACCCCAACTTGCTAGCACCTTGTGCTGGTCAGTGACATCTTCGATTACTACCTTGGCTCTAAAGACCATACGAGTTAGTTGAGTGAGTAGTTGATCAAAGCCAGAAGTGTAGGTAATCAACCAGGTTGATTCAGAGTCATCTATCAGGTGAAAGTCTCTAACGATGTGTCCCTGTGGATCTAACCAAAGAGCTTCAACTGATACTCCTGGTACTAGGTCATCTAGTTTCTGGGAGAAGAGATCATTCAACCAAGTCAAACGATCAGCTCCTGAGATTTTAAGAATTGATTTCTCAAGTTCAATCAAACTCTTACCAGCTAGGAACTCTCTTTGCTCAACTAGTGGATTAGAAAAACTCTGAGTCATTAAGCTATGCGTTCTAGTTCAACTGAAACTAGAGGAACCATAGGTTCTCTAACACTTGAAGCAACTTCCATCACCCAGAGGAGTTTGTTTACTCCTTCTTGAGTTAACGTTCCATACATGCGCTCGGCATAACCCCAAGCCTTACCTGCTTCAACTAGGTGACCAGGCATATGAGATCCCGGGACTGTTCTCATATCAATTCGTCCAGCTTTAACTTGACCTGAGTAAAACTCATAGGCTCCGCTTGGGTGAATGATTGAAGCTTCGATATCGAAACCTCCTCTTTCATTGCGAAGCTTCTCTAAATCTTCTGCAGATTTGATGCTTGGTTCACCACTTCCTGGAAGAAGTGTTGGTCCGTGATCTGCGCTTTCTGCATTTCTAACTAAATGCCAGAAGCCAAGCTCTGCTGGTAATTCAATATCCTCTGAACCATCGGTTGCAAGACCTAGCAATCTAGAAGTTGCGTGATAAGTGATGTAGTTTCCGGTGCCAACTGAGAAAGTCAGCTGCTGCTGGAACTTCTGCTCAATAGGTTCTTCAGTGTTAACGAACTTGCTGGAAACTACTCCAACTCCCGACCAGGTCCCAACTAGGAAGGCGAGTGGGTTCAGTTCGACTGGAAGCCCCTCAGGTAAGGTGAACAACTAGCGCTGACCCTTAAAGAGCTTGTATAGGACGAGGATGCTAACGGCACCGATTGCAAGACCTGCTAGAACAAGCAGACCTAAAAAGAAAATATCTAGAGGCATATCTCAAGTTTATGGGGTGAGCAATATATACAGACCGGCAACAGCCAAAATGGCATATGCTCCGCCCGCGGTCAGGATCAATCTGGCGACAATGCCCTCGGCGTGACTGGTCAGCAGGTTTACCAGGGAAACTAAGGCGATAGCTCCAGCGGCTAGGACTCCAAAGGCTTTGATGGCATCATTCTTATCAAAGGTGGTGATGGCAAGTACTGCCCCGACGCCTACCAGCGCCCAGACCAAAGCTGAATAAAGCCAGTCTTTCTTCACAAAACCCATCATGCCCTATGGCAGGTAGGATTTAAGAACTAAATCAGGAGGCAAATTGGCGCATTTGCTAGTCATCTCGGAGCAGGCAGAGAGTTCAATCCTGCCTTCGCTTGCCCTGTTGAGCCACAAGGTCCGCCAGATCAGTGCTGAACCTGCTTCTCTAATGAATGCCCCTGTTGCTGACCTAATCCTGCTAGATGCCCGGAAAGACCTAGTTGCCGCTAAATCTCTAGCGACATTGCTCAAAACCACCGGTCTTTCAAGCCCAATGTTCCTCGTTCTAAGTGAAGGCGGCCTAGCCGCAATCTCAAGTGAATGGGGTGCTGATGATTTCCTTCTGGATTCAGCAGGCCCTGCTGAAATTGATGCCAGAATCCGTCTAGCGCTAACCAAGACCACGAAAACAGAAGCTGGTGTAAAGATACAGGCTGCCGGCATCACTATTGATGAGGTTTCATACTCAGCCAAGATTCACGGTCAACCGATGGACCTTACCTATAAAGAGTTTGAACTTCTGAAGTTCCTAGTTCAGCAGCCAGGCAGAGTATTCACTAGAGACCAACTACTCAGTGAAGTCTGGGGTTACGACTACTTTGGTGGTACTAGAACTGTTGACGTACACATCCGAAGACTAAGAGCCAAACTAGGTGACCTAGAGAGCTTGATCGGAACTGTTAGAAACGTTGGTTACAGGTTCAACTCTGTAGCAGAATCAGATTCAGTGCAGGGCAGTTACTAACTGTTCACCATCTAGCAAACAACAACTGCAAGGATATAAAACATGTCTGAAGAGACCATGGGAATCACACTGCCGACAACCGGCCACGACCTACCCGTTGACCGTTTCTTTGATCGAGAGCTTTCATGGCTCTCATTCAACGAAAGAGTTCTAGAGCTTGCCGAAGACGAATCACTTCCTCTGCTAGAGCGAGTGAACTTCATGGCAATCTTTGCCTCGAACCTAGATGAGTTCTTCATGGTTCGAGTCGCTGGTCTAAAGCGCAGAATTGCAACAGGTCTAGCGGTTACCTCAACTTCAGGTTTAGAACCACAGGAAGTGCTGACCCAGATCAGTAAGTCTGCTCACAAACTTCAGCAACGTCACAGCCAGTTATTCATCAACAAGATTGAGCCAGCTCTAGAAGCTGCAAGAATCAACATCACCCGCTGGGGAAACCTTGATGAAACAGAGAAGAGTTCTCTTTCTGATTACTACTCTTCTCAGATCTTCCCAGTGCTAACTCCTCTTGCAGTTGACCCTGCTCACCCATTCCCATACATCTCAGGTCTCTCTCTAAACATT
>RFNI01000167.1 GCA_009927245.1 Actinomycetota bacterium
AACCTTTAGATCATTGGCTTCTAGCCACCTCTTCAAGAGGTCATAAACCAGGGCACTTCTAAGGTGACCTAGGTGTGGAGCTGACTGAACTGTTGGGCCACAAACATACATCCCAACCCGGCCAGGCTCTTGAGGCACAAACTCTCGAAGACTCTGAGTCTTCGAATCAAATAGTTCTAAGGCCATTTCTAGAGCCTACCTTTGGGCTTTTGAATCAAAGCTGTTGCCACTGCTGCAACGCCTTCACTAGAGCCTAAGAAACCAAGACCATCTGTAGTTGTCGCACCAACTGTTACCGGTGCCCCAACCAACGCGGTGAGTGCATCCTGAACTTCATATCTTCTTGGAGAGAGCTTTGGCTTATTACCAATCAGTTGAACACTTACGTTGACAACTTCCCAACCATTACTGTGAAGAAGCTCTAGAGCACCTCTAATGAACACTGAACCATTGGCACCTGCATACTCAGGTCTATCAACACCGAAGTTAGAGCCGATATCTCCTAAGCCTGCAGCTGAGAGCAATGCGTCAACAATTGCGTGAGCAATTGAGTCCCCGTCACTGTGACCCTCAAGACCCATCTCCCCTGGCCAGAGAATAGTTCCTAGGTATAAAGGAGTCGGTGTGGTTGCAAATCGGTGAACGTCAGTTCCAATACCTGATCTGAACTCACTACTTCCGTTTAGCAAAAATTCTGCATACTCGAGATCAGCTGGAACCGTAATCTTGAATGCTTTGGTGTCTCCCTGAACAGATCTGACAACAGCTCCAGTTGATTGCATCAAACTTGCATCATCAGTGAAGTCCTCAACTGCGTTTTCGTAAGCAGCTTTGAGTTCAGCGAACCTGAACCCCTGAGGTGTTTGAGCAACTCGCAAAGAGTCTCGATCAATTGTTCCTAGAACAATATCTCTTTCACCTTGTTTGATTGTGTCAGCGACCGGTAGGACTGGAACAACTCCAAAACCTGTTTCACCAACCATAGCGATGACACGATTGAAAACAGCGGCAGGTGCGAAGCAGCGAGCCACATCATGAACTAAAACGATGTCAATATCCTTATTGACCGCAGCTAGAGCATTACCGATAGAGCCCTGCCTAGATAAGCCTCCGGGAGTGAAGGTCAGCGGAACTCGATTTCCAACAAACGCAGTTGCAATTCCACTGAATTCAGCAACCCGATCTTCATGTGAGGCAACAACTAACTGAGCTACATCCTCTACCTCGAGGATGTTCTTCAGGGCATGTTCAAGTAGTGAGAGGTTACCCACCTTTACTAAAGCCTTGGGTATACCTGCACCAAGTCTGGCCCCATCACCGGCGGCAACAAGAATGACAGCAATTTTGCTCATCAGTGCCTCCTAGTTAGGCGAAATGGTTTGCTTTAGGCGATGCCTTTAGCTAGCACCTTAAGAATGTGAGCCTCGGCACCAGCGTCATCTACCTTTAGGGCTAGAGCTAGCTCAGAGACCAAGATCTGCATAGCCTTAGCCAGCATGCGCTTCTCACCGGCTGAAAGTCCACGGTCCTGCTGTCTGCGCCAAAGGTCACGGACAATCTCGGATACCTTCATAACATCGCCAGAAGCAAGCTTTTCCTGGTTGGCCTTGAATCTTCTAGACCAGTTGGTTGGCTCTTCAATGAACTCTTCCTTCAGGGTCTTCTCAACCTTGCGGACACCCTTGGCGTCAATTACATCTCTAACGCCAACTTCAGACTCAGCTGTGTCAGCTGGAACCCAAATAATGAGGTTTCCCTGCTCAACGCGGAGCTTTAGGTAAAGTTTCTTCTCTCCACGGAACTCTTTTTTAGCAACCTCTAGAATTTCGGCTGCTCCGTGGTGTGGGTAGACAACAGTCAGGCCCTTTTTGAATTCCATTATTGGTATTCCCTTCGCAAACCCTAAGTTTACCACAGGCCCTTCAATTAGAGCCGATAGAATTGGCTTGCAATCACCAGGAGGAAAAGTGCATATTCGTCGCACAATCATCGCATCAGCCATAGCATTCGCAACAGTTCTAGGCACTTCAGCTTGTAATCTGGTGAGCCCGTTGCTTCAATGGATTACTACGCACCTAGTGAAGGAGCTCAGGCAGATCTAGGCCGCCTAAAGGCTAGAAACCTGATGTATTTTGTGATTGATAAGGACCACTACGGTCTAGTTGGTTCATTTGTGAACTCATCTCCAGAAGAAATTGCCTTCGCCCTTACCTTTGATACCAACTCAGGTAAAGACACCTACCGTCAATACAACCTTCCTGCTAACTCAGTACTCAGCTTTGGATACCAGAACCAGCCAGTACTGAAGGTAGATCTAAAGGTTGAATCTGCAATCGATGCAAAAGAACTAGCGAAAGACCCGAGTCTTTTGGCAGGTGGTTCAGTTCCTGTATTCCTAGACACCAACACCGATCAGGTAAAGATCAACGTGCCGGTAATGGGTAAAGACTTCCCTGGCTACGAAGATCTAGTAGCCAGAATTTTGGCTAACTAAACTTCGTATTTATAACCAAGACCACGAACAGTTAGCAAGTGGGCTGGTCTTGCTGGGTCTTCTTCAATCTTTGAACGTAGACGCTTGATGTGGACATCTAGGGTCTTGGTGTCACCGAAGTAATTTGAGCCCCAAACACGATCAATAATCTGACCGCGGGTAAGCACTCTATTTCTGTTCTCTAGGAGAAGTTCTAGAAGTTCGAATTCTTTGAGTGGCATAGCAACTTTTTGACCGTTGAAGTAAACAAGGTGTCTTTCGATATCCATCTTTACTGGGCCTGCTTCAAGAATTCCATTCTCAGCAGCTCTAGGTCCACCGTTACGACGAAGCACAGCCTTCATACGAGCCAGCAACTCAGTCTTTGAGTAAGGCTTAGTGACGTAGTCATCTGCGCCAATCTCAAATCCAATGACCTTATCAATCTCTGTGTCCTTAGCAGTCAACATGATTACTGGAACATCTGAAGTTAGTCGAATCTGCTTACAAACCTCTTTACCGCTTAGCTTTGGAAGCATTAGGTCCAGAAGAATTAGATCTGCTCCATGCTTCTCGAACTGAGTTATAGCTGCTGCACCATCCTCAGCTTCAATGACTTCATAGCCCTCTGACTCAAGTAAGAACATCAGAGTTTCTCTCAGAGCCTGTTCATCCTCAACTAAAAGAATCTTTGGCATTACTGTTCCTCTCCAGAACTTGTATTGTGTTCGATGTAAAGCGGGATACTAAGTGTGAATGTTGAACCCAAACCAACTCTGGAGAAGACATTGACATCTCCTCCATGATTCATTGCAGCATGCTTGACGATGCTCAAACCCAAACCAGTTCCACCGGTCTCTAGATCTTGATGGGTCCACTCTGTAGAAGCGCTCAAAGATTCTCTCTTGCTGATCCAACGGGATTCCCAAACCATTGTCAGTAACGGTTACCTCAGCAAAGTTATCAACCTCACGGAGACCAATACCTACCTGAGTATCTTCATTGCTATAAACAATGGCATTCTCAATTAGATTCTTGAGAGCCATCGTCAAAAGTTCTGCATCACCAAGGACTACCAAGCCCTCAGGAGCATTCACGGTTAACTTGATGTTCTTGGCATCAGCCTGGAACTGGTTCAAATCCACTGCTTCAGAGATAACGGTGCTTAGCTCAACCGGTTCAACAGCAGCTGCTAGATCTCCGCCCTGGATTCTTGAAAGCTGAATAATCTCCTTTACAAGAGACCCCAGACGCTTAGATTCTCTCTGCAGGTTCTTAGCAAACTTCTTTACCTGCTCTGGGTTATCAACTGCAATCTGCAGTGCTTCAGAAAGTAAGTGAGATTGTGCTGATCGGGGTCTTTAGCTCGTGTGAGATGTTTCAACAAAGTCTCTACGGGTTTCTTCAAATCTTCTGGCTTCGGTTCTATCTTCAACAACCAGAATGGTGTGATCATCATCAAGGGATGTTGCTCTAACCGAAAGTTCAACCTTTGCTGTTCTTTGGTTTCTAGTAAAGCTGACATCTTCAGTCAAAGTTTCTTTAGAGATTCTGGCCTAGTTGCAAATTCTTTTAATTCAGGGCTGGTCAGTTTTGAGTATTCGATTAGCCCCATGTCCTGGGCTAAGACTGTGCTGCCAATTACATTGTCGAAGCGATCCAGGACAATACCGGCGACAGCTAGCACCTCAAGGAAAGCAATGGCATCTGCTGGAGAGGTCTTAAGTGCGAGAGTGTTTGGCACTTTTTCCTCCTGCCTCTTTTCGCGAGTGAACATAACTGTGACTAACCACGCTAAAGCTGCGCCTAGGCAGATTCCTACGATCAAAGCTTGAATATTGTTCACATGGTTAAGACTATTTCATTCTCACAGAGCCTAGGATTAGAGCCAAAGGTATAGGGGCGCGCTGTTGCCAGTGTTCACCTAGACTTCCCAATTGGTTAACTTCCAACTGGAACGCTTGCCCAAACGAAAGAGTAGCCCTATGAATGAGATTTTCCGCAGCGATTTATCCGAGGTTCAGGTAAGACTAGTAGACCTCTCAGAGGCAGTTACCGAGATTATGGAGAAGGCTTCAATGGCCTTCCTAAACTCAGACGTCCGTAAGGCTGATGAAGCCATTGCTTTAGCAGAAGTCAACGAAGAGAAGGCCCTGGCCATCGATGAGTTGGCTATCCGCATCCTTGGTAGACAGTCTCCAGTTGCTAGAGACCTCAGGGTCTTAGTTTCAGCCCTTCGTATTAGCGCATCTCTTGAGCGTATGGGTGCCCTAGCTGGACACATCGCTACCATCGCTAGATTCCGTCACCCAGAGTCAGCTGTTCCTGAGTCACTTCGTAAGACCTTCAGTGAAATGGGTGCTTTGGACTGTGCTCTATCAAGAAAACTTACAGCTACTTAGAAACCCAGATGTTGATCTGGCTAAGACCATTCAGGGTGAAGATGCTCGTGTTGATGAACTGCACCGTTCAGTATTCGATGTTGTTCTGAGCTCTACTGGCAGGAAAACCCGATGTATACAGTTGATGTGACTCTAGCTAGCCGTTACCACGAAAGATTTGCAGATCACGTAGTAGATATCTCAGCCAAGGTTGCATACCTCACAACCGGTGACTGGTCAGAAATCGAGTAAGACTACTTCTTACCCTGGTTAGCAACTGCTGCAGCACCCGCAGCGGCTGCATCAGGGTCTAGATATTCTCCACCAGCAACTAGCGGCTTGAAATTGGCGTCTAACTTGTAGACAAGCGGAATACC
>RFNI01000107.1 GCA_009927245.1 Actinomycetota bacterium
TGCTCTAGTCTTACTTGCCATTTGGCCTGCCAACATTTGGTACGCCTTCGACGTTCTAGATCAGGAAAACACCGGGCTAATAGCGGCCGCCTGGCTAAGGCTTCCCTTGCAAATTCCATTTATCTACGCGGCCATAAAGTTCGCGAGAAACAAGGTTTAATTTCACAAATATAGAGTATTTATGCTCTAGAGCATTTATACTCTAAATATGGGAAGACAACCAAAGCAAGATAAGGATCAACTAGAGAACCTAGTTGAGCAATTTAGAACTAAGCGGGGGCTCTCTAGACAAGAGTTAGCCGATCTGGTGGGGGTCCATTACCAAACCATGAGCTACATCGAGCGCGGGGAGTATGCCCCGACTCTTGCGCTAGCCCTGAGACTGGCTGCAGCTTTGGACTGCAAAGTCGAACAACTCTTCAAACTGAAAGTGAGCATCTAATGAATAGCCCGAAGACAATTCTTGAGAATATGCGCAGATCTAGGGTTGAACGACTTCTGAGTTCCCCACCTAGTGGCTGGCTTGTCTCTAAAGGCTTTAGAAGATTCCTATGCGTAATCGCTGTAGTCTTCAGCTATCTCTACCTTTTTACTTTGCTAGTCCCAGCGGTAAACATTTCCATGTATGTTTATGGCAACGGTAAAGAACCAATCAACTTAGACGAACTTGACTCTTACAAAAGTTTCTTGCTAGCCCTTTCAGAAACTATTGGTTGGGTGAGTGTGATTTCACCATTGATTCTCATTTCATCATTCTTACTACTTAGAACTTCAATGCGAAGAGTAACCTCGCTTCCTGACGAATATTTAGACGAACTAGAAATTGCTAATCGAGACTGGGCTTTCAAAACCGGTTACCTAGTAATTAGAAGAATCGGTTTGTCAGTTGCTGCAGCATTCTTTATCTTGAAGATTTTGGCATTCAACCCTTCAATCAATTTCGATGACGATGGAAACAGGATTAGGGAAGGCCTCGAAGCAAGCCTCTATGCTGTTGAGAGCTATTTGGCTTCTCTAACTGCATTTGGTTCATTCAACTTCTATTTCACTGTCATCGCCCTGATGACCTATGTGGCATACACGTTCCCACTGATTCTTCTAGCTTGGCGCGAATCTAAATTCCCAGAAGCGATCCCAGTTCTAAAGAATGTGGTTCCACTGGGAGCTACAAGGCTTATTGCGAGAAAGTATTTCAGGAGAGCAAACTTGGTGGGAACCCTATTCATCGGTTGGGCGTTGATTCAGGTTCTAGGTTTTTATCTGGCCTTGCAATTCTCTTTCCCCTATATTTCTGATTTCCTAATCTACAGCGGAGTGCTTTTCTTCTATTTGTTCATCGTCGTGCCGTACGCGATGTTTGTATACATCTGGGCTTCCATCAAGACAGTTGAAATACTAAAGGCAGCGAAAGCAAATAATTACAACGAGGGTAAAAATGCTGGTTCAGCAATTGGTGCTCTGATCTTCTTCGTGATAACTCAGTTACTCGGAATCTCAATTCCGATCCTCTTCTCACAGATTGGAAGATTCTCTGGAGGAGACAACCCGATTTTGATTATCTTCGGTCTTGGACTTGCGATGATCCCAACACAGATCCTTTCCTTCGTCTTCATTAGAAGACTTGGTAAAGAAGAAGAATTGGCTAACTAAGTGACTGGAAAAGCTCAAAAGCGAATTCGGATAACAGGAATAGTCCTAGGTTCCATCCCACTTCTGTTTTTTGTCTTGAGACCGATTTGGGGCATAATCGCCTTCATCTCCGAGCCACTTACTGTTGGGATAGTTAATTTCTTCGTCTACTCCACTCTTCTGGTGCCGGTAGCAATTGTTTTGGGGCTAGTTGACCTGGGCATGACGCTTTCGAAAAGAAAAGCATCTAACTCAACTGCGAAGTGATGTATTGAGCAACATCTCGCATCACTCTCTCATCAACGGAGTGACCAAGACCTGCGTAGGTCTTGGTCATTGCTCTGGTCTTTGTTTGTAGCCAGGTATTTAGAGTAGCTATCGCTTCTTTAGTTATTCGTTGATCTTCAGAGCCTCTGCAGTAAATGACCTTAGGTTTAGTTTGTTCTAGTTCGCTATCTGTTGGTAGTTCACCTACGGCCATAAACCCAGAGAGAATGACAGTCCCTGAGATTCTCTCTGGTCTAGTTCTAAGTAGTTGAGTTGCCATAAGCCCGCCTTGGGAAAAGCCGATGAGGATTAGCTTGGTTTCTTGGGGGATGTATTCATCTATCCAAGCCAAAAGAGCTGCTGTTGATTCTGCTACATCTACGACAGTTGGCTTTAGTAGGTCTTCGGCCTTGTACCAAGAGTAAGCACCACCTAGATCAATTGGTGCTCTTGGGCTATACCAAGGCAAATCTGGAAGATAGGACATCAGCTCCGGTAAGTCTCTTTCATCAGCACCATAGCCGTGCAGAAATAGCACTATGTGCTTTGCTGTGTCATCAGTGTCACCTGAGCTGAATTTAGTTATCGCCAATGTCATGACTCAAGACTAAAGCCGAGGCTACACTTACAGTGTTTCAATGTCATCTTGATGAAACCCAAAGGGGATGTAAGTGGTTGGCCGCAAAATGTATACCGAACTCGAAGGTACTTATTATCAGATTGATATTCTTGGTGCTGGTTTTATCCCCCAGATTAGGCGACTCCTGAAGAATTCTGTTCGTAGAGTCGTTGAGTTTGAGAAGGATTATCTTGGTCAATCCAAGGTTGAATTGCGCCAGGCACACATTGGTGCCAAATCTTCCCAAGTAAAAACAAAAGCAGAGGCAATAGCTAACTGGACGAAGTGGCTGGAAAATAACCCGAGCAAGATCACAGATCTAGATGTTGCGGTTGCCGATCAAAACCTTATAGAAGCCATTTCCAAACAGCCACAAATTGAGCGGCTGACAATTGAAGCACGGAAAATAAGTGATTTGAGTCCTCTTAGGAATATGCCAAACCTCAGCTATCTTCAACTTGAAGAAGTGGGGGTAGATTTGGATTTTAGCCCGCTAGCGAAGATGAAGAATCTGAAGGTGCTGCACGTACACTCTCGCAAAACGCTTCGGTTCGAAACCATGTCTGGTCTAAAACAACTTGATGGTCTCTGGATTGGATCCGGTATAGACCCAGGCTTTGTTGGACACACAATAAAAGTTGAAAACCTTAATTTTCTGCTTCCCCTAAAACAACTAAAGAGATTACGAATCGATGAGGTTCGTCCACTTGATCGAGACTTCAGCGCTTTACTCACTCTCAAGAATCTTGAACAAGCTTGGTATGTGTATTTTCGAGGTCAACATCCTACTCCTGAAGAAATGGCGAAAATGCATCCTGCCTTTGTTGGAGTTTATGAAAACAGGCTTGTTGTCGAGGAGCGATATTCCAAGTCTAGAGCTCTAGAAAAGGGATCTCTTAGGTAGGCTTTTTCCATGACAAATTTGCCTCGCCCTGAAATCGAACCGATGATGGAGCCAGCTCCATCAGTATTGACCACTAAAGACATCGTTGTTGGAGATGGAGCAGAAGCTCCAGCTAACTCTGTAGTGAATGTTCACTACCTTGGTGTTGACTATGAGACCGGTGAAGAGTTTGACTCTTCATGGGGTCGAGGAGAGTCAATTGAATTTCCTTTGAACCGCCTAATCAAGGGTTGGCAGGATGGTATTCCTGGCATGAAGGTCGGCGGTAGAAGAATGCTCATCTGCCCACCAGATGTTGCCTATGGCCCTTCAGGTAGTGGACACCAGCTTTCAGGTAGAACACTGGTATTCGTTATTGATCTACTTGGAGTTAAGTAAAACTCTGAGGAAAGATGGCAATTCAAACTCGAGAATCGAGTTTGAATACATCCACGGTTACATTTTCACCCTTGAACTCTTCGGTGAAGGTTCTATCTAGATCGCACTGGAATCCAACAGCTTCGAGTAACTTGATTGAATTGATGTTCCTTCGGTCAGTAACTGCCCATAACTTTGTTGCACTCACTTCGTTGAATAAGTAGTCCATCAGAGCAAGCAGGGACTCTCTCGCGTAGCCATGTCCTTGGAACTGCTTAGCAAGTGTGAATCCAAGTTCAAATTCCACCGCATCTTCTTCTAGACGATAAATCGCCAGATCTCCGATAAGTTCTTCACTTGTTCCAAAATGTATTCCAAGTTGCAGCCAGTCACCCTTTGCAGGTAGCAGGACACCGTTCTGAGATTCAATTAACTCTTTTGCCTGGCTGTGTGAGTAAGAGGTATCCCAACTCTGAAATCGGGCTATCTCTGGTTCTCGTCGGTATGTTACGAAGCTCTCTAGGTCAGCCATCGTAAGTGGCTGGATACTGAGACGTTCAGTTAGTAGAGGGTAGAACACAAAAACTGAAAGCTCTACTTGGTTAGAACCATAGAGAGGCCCGTGTTGTAGAACTCACGGTTGCCAACACCATCGCGAACGCTAATCCAGGCGTTGTATATGCCTTCGGGTGCGTTGTCGCCGAACACGTAATCCTGTTCAAAGATTGCGTCTGTTGGTGTGAAACTAATGACTCGAGGCTCAGATCCCTTTGCGTGGAGACCGTTTTCATTGCTGAAACCGCCACCTTCTAGCATGAACCACATGTAGACGCCTGCAACTACCGAATCATCAGTTGCCTCAATGCGAACTACAAAGTTCTCACCAGATGCTACAGATACCGGAAGTTCAAGCTTGGTCACGATAGGTCTTAGGTTGTCATTCGATCCGCCGACAACTTCAAACGCGATTCTTTGTTCTGCGGTGTGACCCATCATATCGACAGCACCGACAAGAAGTTGGTAGTTATCGTTCACTGCATTCGGAGGAACAGTGCAGCTCAGTTTGTAGGTTCCAGATTCTCGTGCCTGATTCAATTCGGTTGGGATACGGAAA
>RFNI01000020.1 GCA_009927245.1 Actinomycetota bacterium
GCAATAAAGATCCCAACGAAGATAGCTGGAGTTAGATACTTGGCAACGTGTAACCACGGGGAGAGAGTCAAGATGGCTCTAGAGGCAGAGCTTGTGCTTCCCAATGCTTTTAGGTCATTAGCAATTGCTTGAGCCTCATGCGCTGCTGAGAACTCGACTAGAGCACCCAAGATTCCTGAGGCTAGGAGAATTCCTAGGACTCCCCAGACCGTGGCGCACCCTGCATCTCTAATGGCTGGGATCTGGATGGCTGTAGTGATTAGGAGGAAAGTAGGGGCAAACTGGGCAATTATCAACTGGTTTCGGCTTTTGTTCCAAAGCTCAATGAGGTCTTTTTCGGTCATCTTGGGGCTCCTAATACTTGTTCCTAATAGTTACAAAGTCTCACAGTATTTATAGTCAAACGAGACTATATTTACAAAATGACACTACATGTGAAAAAAGGTGCGGACTGGAATTCAGTTTACGCAAGTGCAAGATCTATTGCTCCTGAAGCATTCGATGCGGATCGAATAAAGAACCTCGTAATGGGTGACTGGTCATCAGTTGGAACACCGTCTGATCACGTAAACCCAGTCGATCAGATGCCTATCCAGGGCCCACCTAAAGTTGATCACCAAACAGCGGTTGATGCTGTTGCTTCTGCTGCCAAGCAGCACAAAGCGTGGGGTCTTGTAAGCCTTGATGAACGTAAAGCCAAGGTAAGCGCTGCACTAGATGGTCTGCGCGAAGCAAGAGACACCATTGCGCTATTGCTAGCTTGGGAAATCGGTAAACCTTGGAAGTTAGCCTGTGCTGACGTTGACCGTTGTATTGATGGTGTTGAGTGGTATCTAACTCAAATTGACCGACAGATGGTGGGCCGTTCACAACTAAGTGGACCAATCTCAAACATTGCTTCTTGGAACTATCCATTGAGCGTTTGGTGCACGCTGAACTTGTCCAAGCACTAGCCGGAAACGCAGTCATTGCTAAGACTCCTTCACAAGGTGGTTTCCACTCGCTAACTCTGGCTCACGCAATCATGGCTAAAGCAGGACTACCAGTAACACTCTTGAGCGGTGTTGGAGCAGAGCTTAGTGACGCTCTAGTTTCTTCTCCAGAACTTGGAGCATTTGCATTCGTTGGTGGAAGATCAAACGGTAGAGCAACACTTGAAAGACTTGCTAACTTCGACAAGCGTCACATCCTTGAACAAGAAGGACTAAACGCCTGGGGTGTTTGGGATTTCAGCGACTGGGATAACTTAGCTCCTCACCTTCGTAAAGGTTTTGAATATGCAAAGCAGCGCTGTACTGCTTACCCAAGATATGTTGTACAGAGAAGACTGCTGCCTGATTTCCTTGAAATGTATATGCCTATCCTCAAGGGTCTTAGATTTGGTCACCCATTAGCTGTTGAGAGTGACGATGACGAACTTCCAGATCTGAGTTCGGTCCAGTAATTCACAAGACCAAGGCAGACGAGCTTCGTGCTCAATACAACGAAGCAATTAACACCGGAGGTATTCCAATCTACGATGGTGATCTCGCTCACGGTAGATTCCTGCCTGGCCAAGACATCTCTGCATATGTAGCACCTGCAACTGTTCTAGAACCACCTAGAGCTTGGTCACTGCATCACTCAGAACCATTTGGTCCTATCGACTCAATTGTCTTAGTTGATACCGAAGCAGAGTTCCTAGCTGCGATGAACGTTTCTAACGGAAACCTAGTTTCATCTGTCGCTACCGATGACATGGACTTTGCTAAGCGAGTAAGAGAAGAAGTCTCTGCGTTTAAGTTCGGAATCAACAAGCCAAGATCTAGAGGAGACCGAGAAGAAGTATTCGGTGGCCTTGGTGCTTCTTGGCGAGGAGCTTTCGTTGGTGGAGACCTTCTAGTAGATGCTGTCACAGAAGGTGAGAGACCTATCTTTGGAAACTTCAAGGGTGGCTCTAGATACCCTGAGGGTCTAGACCTTTAGAGATGCGATCCCGCAAACTAAACAGAGCAGTGTTACTGCTGCTCTCAGCTCTATTTCTAGCTAGCGGTGTTCTGCATCTAGTAAACCCTGATGCTTTTCTTTGGCTAATGCCGCCTTGGCTACCTGAGCACAACTTCCTAATCCTGCTCAGTGGAGTCTTTGAGCTTGTCTGTGCGGTGGGTCTAATAGCTAAACAGAGATGGGCTGGCTACCTAAG
>RFNI01000019.1 GCA_009927245.1 Actinomycetota bacterium
CCTGATTCAACCAACTAAGAGTTGAACCAGGAGCGCAACTAGCGCAACAGAAAGTATTGCTAGCAACACCAAGGATTTCTTCTTACCTAGATAAACAACTAGACCGCCGTAACCAACTCGCTTATCGATATCAAGATCAGGCAAAGCGTTGAATAGATGCGCAATTACTCCAACAAGGCTTGAGATTAGAACTGTGTTCCAGCTGGGCCAAAGATCTCTTGAAGCGGCTTGCCAGCAGAAGATTGGCAACAGGGAGAATGAGATTGCGTAGGGCAACCAAGACCAAACAGTTCTAGACAGATACCGGTTATATAGCTGAGCGCTTCCAACTGCTCCTAGGTGAGCTAATGCACCAACCCAACCTGCAGCTAAAAAAGAAAATGGAATAGTTACTAGCAATGCGATGGCAATTGGTAGTTTCAGCTTGTCTGGATTTAGAGAGTGCCTCACAACAGGTTTTAGTTTTCGATCTAACGACTTGTCCACGTTTGCATCTAGAAGATCATTTACCCAACCAACAGAAGCCTGACCAGAAGCTGTTGCGATGATGACAAAGAGGATGTTCCAGCCAGTTAACCCAAGAGCGAGAGAAACAGTTGATGCTAGAACAACCATCGTCAAAGCTTGGGGGAAATGAGTAGCAAATAGATAGGCTCTAGCAGGAACTCTTGCGGAATTAGACACTTTCACCTTCCCTTCTGGCTCAAGGTTATACGCCGAAGACATAACGTTTACCTGATAATCACCTGAACACAGCCAAAGGGGTTCATTAGAGCCACCCTGACCCATAGGCTAGAACAATGAAGACTTCTCGCAAGCGTGTATTGGCCCTGACTATTGCATTGATGGCAGGTTTTGGGTCAACCATGCAAGCCCAGGCTGTGACCATGCCTACCGCTACCATTAGCTTTCCTGCCCTTACTAAAGTCACCTACGGTAACCCTGACATTGCTTTGAACATTACCCAGAGTGCTGGAGTTACTACAGCGACCTCAGTTACCCCAACAATCTGTTCGGTATTGAACAACTCAACAATCAAGATTCTTACCTCAGGTGTTTGTAAGATTACCGCTACCAACCCAGGTGCTGTTACCCACAAGCCTGCTAGAGCTGTGACTAGATCTTTCACCATCTCAAAGGCTGTTAATACAGTCACTCTTTCTGATTTTGGTTGGCTGTCAATGGCTAACCCAACTGCGGATCTAACCGCTACTGAAACTTCAGGAACAACAACTCTTACTTCCCTTACCACCAAGTACTGCACACTAAGCGGAAACAAGGTCACAGCAATCAAGGTTGGAACTTGCACCATTCGAGCATCTAACCCTGGTAACTCCAACTACCTACCAGCCAAGTCAGTTTCTAAGTCTGTAAAGATTGGCCTTACTTCGACTGTTGCACCACCAGTTGTTCCTCCGGTTACCCCGCCAGTTTCTTACGCAGGTCCTTGGACTATCAGACAGTCGAACTTCAATGACACCAACTCAACCAACATGATTGGTGATTCAACTGCTTGGGTAAACAACGGTTGGTACCGCGCAGGTTTGCGTTTCCAGATTGCTCAGGTCGAGGTTAAGTCAACAACTCGTCTTAGCTACACAGTTACCGATGGCTTGGGCAGACCAACCCCTAACAAGACTGTTTACCTAAGCGTTGGTAAGCGTCACGGTGGATCAAACGCGAAGGTTCAGGTGGGAACCCAGAGCACCACCGGAGTCGATAGGAGCCCACTTGACCAGCTTCTTCTTACTGGAACTACCGATGCGCAAGGTGTTGTTAACTGGGACATCACAGGCTTAGACACGACAGCTAGAAGCGGTCTCTTCGTTCAGGTAGCGGCATGGGTCTCCGACCTAGGCGTTGACACCATTGACATCACAAACCTTGAATACAGCATTCCTG
>RFNI01000018.1 GCA_009927245.1 Actinomycetota bacterium
GATGCAACCTGTACATCTAATAAGACTTGGACGAGCGGTAAGTTCACGAGCTACGGTAAGAAGCACTTTACCTACGGATACTTCGAGGCGCGTCTGAAGATGCCCGCTGGCGGAGGAACCTGGCCTGCATTCTGGACCCTGGGCTCAAACATCAACACTGTTTCATGGCCAAGCTGTGGCGAGCTAGACATTATGGAATTCGCTGGAAACAACCCAACAGTAAGCACCTCAGCTGCTCACTACAAGGATGTCAACGGTAACCACGACTACAAGATGGGTGCTCTAAACAGCAACGTTGGACTATCCCAGGCCTACCACAACTACGGAATGCTTTGGACACCAACAGAAGTCACTATGTACATCGACGACCGTCAGGTCTTCAATGTGAAGAAGGGTGACACCGGCCTTACCAACTGGCCATTCGGTCCAAGTGCTCAGGGCGTGGACCCTAAGATGTATGTGATCTTCAACCTAGCGATGGGTGGAAGCTACGGTGGTGGCATTGCCAATAACTTCAACAAGGCAACCTTCAGCATCGACTACTTCCGCTACTACAGTGCCAACGGTTACGGTTCAACTCCAACTAACAACTAGAAGTTTGTAAGCCCGAGGCGAACCCTCGGAATAAATTGTCACCTCCTAGGCTTAGTGTTGCTGTGTGTATTTGCGCACATTTGAGCATGGAGACGTATGGAAACCACAACACTTTTAGGCATTATCAACCTGCTAGCCTTAGTCGGACTAGCTGTATTAGTCCTAACCAGAAAGAGCAACAGCGCACCTGTTGACATCTCTAAGGACCTCATTACACACCGAGAAGAGCTTCGCTCTTCAATTTCGGCTAACCACGAGATTATCGAGAAGCGCTTAGCATCGATTACCGAGAGTGCCGAGAACTCTGCCAAGGCTAACCGCGAGGAAGCGACCCAGAGCCGCTTAGAGCTACAGAAATCCCTCAGCGAATCACTTAAGACCCTCGAATCCAAGATCTCTGAGTTGACTGACTCAAACTCCAAGAAGCTCCAGGACATCCAGGTGACCCTTCAGGCTGAGCTTGAGAAGATGCGCAAAGGCAACGAAGAGAAGCTCGAGAAGATGCGTGAGACCGTTGACGAGAAGCTTCAGGGCACTCTAGAGAAGCGTCTGGGTGAGTCCTTCAAGCTTGTCAGCGACAACCTAGAGGCTGTCCAGCGCGGCCTAGGCGAGATGAAGAACCTAGCCACCGATGTCGGTAGCCTCCAAAAGGTGCTCTCTAACGTCAAGAACCGTGGTGGCTGGGGTGAAGTCCAGCTAGAGCGTCAACTCGAGGATGTCCTAGCTCCTAACCAGTATGCAAAGAACGTCAAGATCAACCCGAACTCAAACGATGTGGTTGAGTTTGCGGTCAAGCTTCCTGGCCGTTCAGAGGGTGAGTACGTCTACCTACCAATCGACTCAAAGTTCCCTCAGGAGGACTACGACCGCCTGCAGACTGCTCAGGAGTCAGGCTCTGCTGACGATGTAGCCAACGCTACAAAGGCCGTAGAGAAGGCCATTCGCACCCAAGCAAAGCTAATCTCGGACAAGTACCTTCATGTCCCTGTTAGCACCGACTTTGCAATTATGTATTTGCCTACCGAAGGCCTCTTCGCTGAGGTAGTTCGTAGACCAGGGCTTACGAGCGATCTCCAAAACAACTACCGTGTCTTAGTGACTGGTCCAACCACCCTAATGTCTCTTCTAAACAGCCTTCAGATGGGCTTCAAGACCTTGGCAATCGAGAAGAGTGCTTCTGATGTCTGGAAGGTTCTAGGGGCTGCTAAGACTGAGTTCACCAAGTACGCAGGTGTCATGGACAAGCTAGCCAAGCAGTTAGAAACTGCCCAGAACACCGTTAGCGAAGCAGGTAGAAGAACTAGAGCAGTTCAGAAGACCCTAAAGGATGTTGAAGGTCTGGAGCTAAGCGCTTCAGCAGATCTCCTGGCAATCCCTCTTGCAACTGAGTTTGAGGACGAAGACCTAGACGAGTCCCAAGAGTAATAAACATTTAGTTAAAAAGAAATCTGCCCCGTCCAAGTTAATGGACGGGGCAGATTTTCGTTTACTGACTAGTTAGTAACTGTCAGGTTTGCTGTTGAGCTAGCAGTTCCTCCAGCAGTGGTTACGTTGATCTTGCCGGTGCTTGCACCTGCAGGAATAACGAACTTGAATGAGGTTGCTGTTGCACCAGCAGATAGTGTAACTGCCACTGAACCAACGGTTACGGTTGCGCCTAGAAGGTTAGTACCCTTCACGGTTACAACTGCAACACCCTTCTTACCAGTAGCTGGTGTGAATGAGGCAACGGTTGGTGCAGGTGGAACTACTGTGAATGAGCTGGTGTAAATCTCGCCAGCTCCAGTAGTGATCTTGATTGGACCGGTAAGAGCACCAGCAGGGACTACGAATGTCAACGTGGTTCCATTGTTGACAACTGCCTTTGCTGTCTTGTTACCTGCGAATGAAATCGCGGTAGCAACAAGGTTCTTACCTGTGACTGTAACTGTGTTACCAACACGGCCGTTTGCAGTTGCAGTTGTGATAACTGCAGCCTGGAAGACAACCTTGGTAGTTGTTGTGGTTCCACCAGCGTTTGTCGCGCTGATCTTTGAACCTGAAACAGCTCCCACAGGAACGATAACTGAAACGGTTGATGCGTTCACAACAGTGAATGCAGCCTCAACAGTACCGAACTTGATTGATGTTGATGACGCAATGTTTGCACCACTTAGGGTCAAGGTCTGACCGATTTCCTTCACAACAGAATCTGCAAATGTAATCGCTGGCTTTGAAGTAGCTGATGTGCTGGCACTGAAAACAGATGTACCAGTTACAGTTCCACCAGCGTGGCTTACCTTGAAGTTACCCTTTTGGGCCTTGTTTGGAGATGCAACAGTCATTCTAGTTCCGTCAGCGCTAACAGCAATTACGCGAACAGGAGTGGTAACTGCTGCGGTCTTGCTGGTTGCTGGAGTGAATAGAGAGACGGTAGTTGCGCTCAATGCATCGCCGAAGTTAGTTCCAACGATGTCAATAGCCTGACCGTTCTTACCAGAAGTTGCAGAAACTGAACTAATGGTAGGAGCAGCAGCTTTTTGAGTCACAACAATGTTGATCCAGTCCTGGGTGGTGTTTGCGTTACCAGCGACCTTTAGCTGAATCTGCATGAATAGCGGGTTCAGAGGGTCTGGGTTAGCTGTAGCACTTCCTGGGTTTGGAGTTGCATCTTCTTCTAGATCATTTGACTTGACTGAAAGAGTGATGAAACCGTTCTGAACTGTTGCAGTAGTGGTTGCCTGGTCGAGCTGACCGTTAGAACCCCACTTGGTTAGACCATCAACTTCAACACCGTTCACAGTGAACTTAGCGTTAGAGCTTGACCAAGCAGTACCCAATCTCAGGTTTACAACTGTTCCGTTCGGAGCGTTAACTCCTGCGGCGGTTTTCACACTGTACTTCAGGTTGAAAGTTGAACCTGCAGCAACGTAGTGAGCGAAGTAGCCAGTGCCAGCTGGGAACCAGCTACCAAGACCACCGTCACCCCAGACGTGGGTACCATCAAATGAGTTTGAGGCATTCCAGTCTGCTAGACGTACGTTGTAATTTACAGGCGGAGTTGCATACTCGTCCTGGTAGTAGTTCAGGTCAAGAATGTCTAGGACATCCTGGTTACCTTTCTCACCAACAAGAGCTAGCTGAACGAACAAGTGCTTGCCCCCTGCTGGGTGAAGAAGGTTGTTTGCCTGGAATGGATCTGCATCTGCTGTCACGTTTGTGTTAACAACGGTGAAGGTCACTACACCATTTGCATCGGTTACTAGATCGATTGACTTCTCTTGTCCTGTGTAAGCAACGCCATTGACGCTAACCTGCGCATTGGAACCTGAGTAAGCCTTACCTAGTAGCAAGTGAACAGTCTTGTTTGCGTATGGCGCACCGTCAGCAGTAACTGTGTAAGAAACTGTTGTGTTTGTGCCAACTGTTACACCACGCTCGAAGAAACGAAGACCGGCTGCGTAGTACTGAGCCCAACCTTCGGTGCTTCCAACAGCTGCGTTAGTTGCGTCAATTCCAGTCACTCTTGTAGTGATCTGAGGAACAACCACTGCATCTGCAGGCTTGAAGTAAATCAAGTCAACTAGGTCAATTGAGTCAGTGTTCTGGTTGGTTACCCAAGCAGTTACCTGGCTCAACAACTTCTTACCTGCATAGTTTCCAGACAGGTTAGTGCCCGGGTTGTCAGCAGCGTCAGCAGCCACGTCAGTGTTTGCAATTGAGAAGGTTACCTGACCACTTGCGTTAGTCACTCCGGTCACAATTACCTGTGCGCCAGTTGAGCTAGCAGCACCAGAAGATACCTTTGCGATTGAACCAGAGTAGTCCTTGTTGATTACAAACTTGACTGTGGTGTTAGCCAGAGGCGCACCATCAGCTGCGTTTGAAACAACAAAGGTCAGCTGCTGAGTTGAACCAACTGGAACCTGCTTGGTGTATGTGCGAAGACCACCGCGGTACCAACCCTGGCTTACGTAGTAGTCAGCGTCAGCTTGGCGATTGTATGTGTTGGTAGCGTCTACACCTGCTAGTCGGATAACAGCGTTACCAGTGAAAGCAACAGGGTCTCCTCCGCCAGT
>RFNI01000017.1 GCA_009927245.1 Actinomycetota bacterium
GTTGCCGCTGGTGCCAAGTGCCGCACCAGTTGCTCCGTTGAATGCAACGTCGTCTGCGTACCAGTTAGCGCCAGCCTTAGCTCCTCCACCACAGGTGAAGTTAACAAATAGCGAAGCAACGTTGTAGTCAACAGCTGCGTTGAAACCTGTGAAGTCAAAGCTATAGGTATTCCAACCTGCAACTGAAGTAACGTCTACTTCCTTGTTGTCTCCACCGTTTACAGCGCTCTCAAGCTTTAGCTTGATTGTCTTTCCAGCTGAAGGTGAATAAATGTTTGCCTTCACAATTGGGTTGGCAGCCGAAACTAGAGAAGCCTTGACTCCTGCGTTTAGGAAAGTAGTACCAGCCCAGCAATCACCTTGATCGACAAGCTTGACCGCTGATACAGAGGCTACAGAACCACCAGCTGGAGCATCAGAAACAACAGCAGCTGAAGCGCCACCGAAGTTTACAAATGAGTAGCCAGAGCTGTCAGTTGTTTCAAAGTTAACCAAAACTGAAGGGGTAGTGCGTGGGATGACCACGTCCGGCTTGGTTGCACCAGGGAAAGAGATGTTGTCGAAAAGAACTTCGGCTGGGTGGGCTGCACCACAGAAACCGACAAACAAGCTTGCCTTGATGTAACTTCCAGGAGCGAATGCAGGGCCTGTTGCGAAGTCATAAGTAAGAGTTTCCCAACCAGTACCGGTGTGTGAAACCTTAACCTCACGTGCTGGCTCCCCAGGGCCGCCTTCAAGCTTCAGCATTACGTCTGCCACTGGCACAGCTGAATAAAGGTCCAGGGTGACAACTTTAGAAACGTCAGAAACTAGTTGATCTCCAACGCTCTTGATTAGGAACGTTGTACCTGACCAACACTCTGCACCATTGACAATTTTTCCAACTTGTGAAGTGTTAGCTCCAACGGTTGAAGTGATAACGCTCGAAACGTTACCACCGAAGTCAGCGCTGCCACCAAGTGCAGCACCTGAAGTGTCATTTGCTTCGAATGTGACGGTTACTGGAGCTGAAACTGCGTTGGCAGCACCTGCTGAGATTCCGACCAGTGAAGCGCTCATGACCAAGATAGATGTCGCTAGAGACAACAATCTAGATTTTTTGAGGTTCATCCCTGTACCTTTCAGTATTTTTTGGATCTAATTTGCTGAGCGGTTCAGCAAAATAGGTTAAAGCACGCCACGAATGTGGCTTGCTTAGACTTTATGCCCGAAACGAACCTTGCGAAACCGCTTTCACCGAGTCTTTACAAACTTGTTATCAAAGTCTCAACGTTTGCTGAAATAACCCCAAAAACCCCTGATTGTCGCTACTCGCCAGAGATCTGAGGGCCTGTAAATAGAGCGCCAAAGCCCGCCGTGGACTGAAAGCTCTGTATAAAGCCCCGAGATGTCCTGTTTTTGGTCATTGCTGGGCTCTGAAGCTTGGCGAGGAGCAAAATGGCTGATAT
>RFNI01000016.1 GCA_009927245.1 Actinomycetota bacterium
AGAGAAGAAGTCGGATCAATAAGTGCATACTTAGCGCCTTCAGCACTTTCGAACCTTTCCGGCAGGTGTTGATGAGCTCCAAACAGGAAATCTCTGAATTTAGTCCAAGTGGTTCTGTTCTGGTATCTGGAAGCAATGTCATCGGCAAACTCAACGGGAACAACGTGAGAATCTGTTGGAGTGGCGAGCCAGCTCAAGACGACTCTGGACTTAGGCAGTGCTTCAGTAACTGCCCTAGCTAAGCAATGCTGCACTGCCTGGACTTCAATGTGCTTGGCACCTGGTGCATATGCGTAACACCCTAGGACTATTCGTCGGCTATCAGTTCTTGCAAGCGATGAAATCCAGCTGCTGATCTCTTCGTAGTTCTTTGTTAGATCAAGGCCAGCAACATTCGCCAGTTCTTCGTCTGTTAGTGAAGAAGCTTTTTTGCCAGTTGCTAACTTCTCAATCAAAACTGGAACGTACAGAGAACCGGCACCAGATCTCGCCCTAGCAATAAGTTCTCGCCAAAGCTCTGGTCGTGACCTAGCAACTATTGCAACATCACCTCCCCAGTCCAACCACAATCTTGTTGGTGAGTATTCAGCTCCACCGGCTAAGGCAATCAAGAGTTCTTGTTTGATTGCACTTGGATCTAAGTTCTCAACTAACTTAACAGCATCGATAATTGCAGGTTCAGCTGAATGCTTGGCGACCATCTCCTTTACATCACGAAGGTCTATCGACGGTTTATCAGCTGTATTAGTTCCTTTGATGACAACAGTCTCAACTCTGCCCTGAGTAAGTCTCCAGGCATTCAAGATGGAATCAATTAGCAATTCGCCTGAGTCAGTTGCGATACGTTTCTCAAATTCGGCTAGGCCAGACGTTGCAATGCTTGTGGCAGAGCGCTTGGTTTGTAATTCAGACTTAGCTACTTGAGCGAAAAAGCCTTGGTAACTCTTGCGCCAATTTTGTTGGTTCTTGATTTCTATCGCAAGGATCTGGTGCTCTGCTTCAACTGCTTTGTGCAGCACAGCACGGCCTAGCGCAGTTGAACCTGTTACTTCTCCAGTTGCTGGATCAATGAACTTGAGCCCCATTTATTTTTGTTTACGCAACCAGAGATAACTGTGCCAAAGC
>RFNI01000015.1 GCA_009927245.1 Actinomycetota bacterium
ATTCCCCTCACTGCTAATTCAGACATCTTTGCTCTCCTACTTCTTTACTCTGTTGGCTACTGCTTTAAGTGTTGGCACCACTTGATCACGGTAAACCCAGAAGTATCCAATGGCAACTACAAGGTGGACATAACCGAGGTAGACGCGGAAGGTCTCGTCAGGGATAACACTGAATAGGAAAAGGCTCAGAGTGATTACTGAAGCTGCTAGACCCCAGCGCAGCTTCAGAAGGAGTGCAACACCGAGAAGTGTCATAGCCGAGGTTAGCCACATTTCTTCAGCGCTTCGACCAACAACTGGAAGTGCAGCGTTATCTCCACCACCGATGATGTATGCGATTGGCATAGAACCGGCAAGTAGTGTCCACTGGTTTAGTTTGCTTGAAATCAAAATTGCAAGAGCTGCTGCTTCTTTACCCTTAGCTGCAAATAGGAAAGCAAGAGCAAACTCAGGTGCTTCAGAAGCAATTGGAGCAAGCCACTGAACCAAGATGTATTCATCAATCTTTAGTGCGTGTCCACCTTCAATAAGGCTGTCACCAAACGGGTGAGCGCTCACGAAGATAACCGCAGCAGCGATCACCAACATTGCGACAATGAAAGATCGTCGAGCCCACTTAGGCAAAGCTCCAACATGAGCGGCTGTGCCTTCAAGCTCAGGCTCTTCTCTGGCTGAACCAGAGACTCTCCACAGGTAAACGCAGTAAATAACGATAAGCAGAATACCAACTAGCAAATGCATCTGAGATGTCAGTGGAACGATCAACATGACAATCGATGCGATAAGAAGGTAGCCAAGATCTGCTCGGCTATCTGCTTCTAATTCAATGCCGAAGCTCTTGTCTTGCCCGCGCTTGAGCGTCTTAGCTTTTCTAACTGCAAAGAAGGCAATGAGTGCGACCAAAGGCCAACCAAAGCCTTGAACGATTCGGTTAGCGCCAGTGAGGTTTGCAGTGGCGTATTCGATCATCTTTGGATCAGCACCAGCTGCCCAAGAGAAGTAAAACTCAACCACATACTCAGGAAGGATTGTGACCAGAGCAAGGATGCTGACAGCCAAACCACCGGAGAGATCTAGTTCTGCTGCTTCACCAATCCAGCCGAGCATGAACGCTGCGGCAACAATTGCAACACCAAAGAGAATTAGACCCTGGATAGGGTTTTCCTGGTGGTTGCCAGTAGCAAGTAACACCATCGCAGGAATGATTGCAGCAATTGTGATGCTGAAAGGCACGATCAGTCTCAGCCAATAACCAGCACCACTGTTGAAAACTACTTGCTTACTCATTCCTTCTTTCGTTATGAACTTAAAGACTAGGGTCTGGAATCATTACATACTTGGTTTCCAAGTATTCGTGGATTCCTTCTAAGCCACCTTCGCGACCTAAGCCTGATTGCTTGACACCACCAAATGGTGCTGCAGCGTTGCTTACTAGACCGGTGTTAAGCCCTGTCATACCTGTTTCTAGTCTCTCGACTAGACGCAAGCCCCGCTTTAGATCCTGAGTGTATGCGTAAGAAACAAGACCATACTCGGTGTCATTAGCTAACCTGATTGCCTCATCTTCATCTTTGAAGCGAACAATAGGAGCAACAGGGCCAAAAATCTCTTCGTTCAAGATGGTTGAACCAGGCTTCACGTTAGCAAGCACCGTTGGTCTAAAGAAATATCCATCGCCATCAACGTAGGTGCCACCGGTGACAATCTCGCCACCTTCACTAACAGTTGCATCAACTAAACGCTTTAGGTTCGCCCTAGCTTTTTCGTTGATTACTGGGCCCATCTTGGTTTCCGCATCAACACCACGACCTAATGGCATCTCTTCCATGCGCTTTGCAATTCTGTTGGCAAATTCATCTGCAAGAGATTCGTGAACAATGAATCTATTTGCCGCAGTGCAGGCTTGACCAATGTTTCGAAGTTTTGCCAGCATTGCGCCATCGACAGCTGCATCTAGATCTGCATCTTCGAAAACTAGGAATGGGGCATTACCACCTAGTTCCATTGAGGTTCTCAGCACCTGCTTTGCTGACTGCTCCAGTAGTCGAACACCAACAGCAGTTGAACCGGTGAAAGTAATCTTTCTAAGTCTTGAGTCAGA
>RFNI01000191.1 GCA_009927245.1 Actinomycetota bacterium
GATGAGCCATATCTACCTGAGATACGAACTGCTTCTTCTGAGAACCAACGTAGGAACTCATTACCGTAGGTAACTTCACCCCTTGCCTCAGCAATTGGTTTACCCATCTCAAGGCTGATCAGTGTTGCAAATTCTTCGCTTCTAGCTTTGATGATCTCAAAGGCTCTGCGGAGGATTTCACTTCTCTCGCGAGGTGAAACCTTAGCCCAGGATAAGGAAGCCTCATCAGCTGCTGTTAGTGCAGCTAAACCATCTTCGGCATTGGCGTTAGCAATCTCTAGCAAGGTCTTGCCGGTGGCTGGGTCTTCAACAGCAATTGAACCTGCGCCATGACCTGAAACCCATTTACCGCGATGTATAGCTGAGTTGGAACTTTAGCGAGTAGTTCGCTCTCGGTTAGCGTCATTGCTACCTTCTCTTAGTTAGTTGGAGTTGTCTGTGAAGAAAGCTTGTCACCACAGCGGTAGAAGCCTGTGGCAAGGTTATCGATTGCCTGCTTAGTAGTATCTGGAAGGTCACCAACGGTGAAGATGCTGAAGATGAGATCTGTTCCATCTTTAGCCTTGATTATTCCGGCTAGTGAATAAGAAGTCCTAGTCCAACCAGTCTTAGCAAAGATGTGTCCGGCTGCATCAATGTTGTCACCTTTAAACCTGCTGGCTAGAGAACCTGTCTCTCCAGCGATAGGTAGACCTTGATAGATAATTCCAAAGTTTCCCTCGCGGTTTAGAACTTTCTTTAGAAGCGTGTTTACGTATGCAGGTGAAACTAGGTTGTTCTCATTTTCACCAGAGCCATCTAGTAAGACTAGATCTGCTGGAAAAGAACCTGCTTCAGTGTTGTATGCGATACCGGCGCTGGTTAGTGCTGACTTAAGGGCGTCACCAACTGATTCCAATGAACCGTCAAACCCTAGTTGTTTAGAAACGAGTCTCGCCAGGAACTCAGATTCGGTGTTATCGCTAACCTGAAGCATGTGAGTAATCCACTTGCTGATTGGCTGTGATCTAACGTCAGCAATTTCCAGCAAGTTAGTTCCAGCAACTCCATTTGTGAGAGTGGCATTGGTAGCCAATGGGCCGATTGCTTTCTTGAGGGCAACGCCAACTCTGTTTACTGGGTCAGCGCTTCTAGGTGAGGTCGCTTTAGTTGGGTCATCGCGGTCACCATCAACTTGAAGTGCTGTGACGTGTGACTGGTAACCGAGAGTCCTCTCAGAATCATCAACCGCTTCATCCCAAGTCGGGCCAGCAAAGTATGAAGAGTCAAGAACGATGTTGGTTATCGGAGTAGCTCTTGCCCAAGCATTGATCTGAACAGCTAGGTCAGCAATCTTTGGGGCATCTTTATAGACCGACTGAACTCCAACGCGAACTCTTGAAAGAGTTGGATCACCTGCACCGACAATAACAATCTGGCCGGGGACATCTAGATCTGCATAAACCTTGGTTTGAACTCTGAAGTTAGGGCCTAAGACCTGAAGGCTGCAGCGGCTGTTAGAAGTTTCATTACTGAAGCAGTTCTAACTGGTGAATCACCTAGGTAGTCGAATAGCACTTCGTTGGTAGCAGGGTTTATGACCTGTGCTTGAAGTCCCTGGAGCAACTCATCTGAGGCAAGATCTGCAACAGAGCAGTTTCTAGCATCTTCAGTTGGGGTGGTTGCTGGTGTCTCTGTCGGTGTAACAGAAGGAGTGGTTGCAGAAGGCTTAGCTGGTGCAGAAAGAGTGAAGCCACCGATGATTAGGACCAGGATGAGCAGACCGCTACCAGCACCGATGGCAATTGCCTTAAGGTGCTTGATTGGTGACTTTGATTCTGACATCTATTCTCCGAACGAGGCTTTACCTCAATTTTAGACTGCTCCTCCTAATTAGACTTAGAGCATGAAGATATCCACCAAAATCACCCTGTTTTTAGCGACTTCTGGACTATTTCTGCTTTCAGCAGCCCCGGCCCTAGCTCACAACGAACTAATCGAGACAACTCCAGCTGGAGGGGAAACCGTTCAAGCGGGCCTTATCCCAATCACACTTAGTTTTAGTGAGGAACCCCTAGACCTAGGTTTTGGTGAAGGCAACCTCATTGCCATTGCTGATGCAGCAACCGGAGAGCAGCTGGGAGCTGCCTGTGCTGAAATTTATGGCAATGACCTCACCACAACAGTAGACATTGCTAAAGCTGGCGAATACAAGATTCTTTACAAGACAGCATCAGATGATGGTCACACTGCAACCGGTGATTTCCTAATCACAGTGGTCAATAACACCAACTACCAGACTGAGACACCTGGCAACCTCTGTGTTGATGCAAATGGAACAATAATCAATGCATCAGATCAAGAGCCGTTATCTGTCAAACAGTCTTCAGTCGGTGCACTTGAAGGACTCTTTATCGGTATTGGATTTATTGTGCTCGGAAGTGTCGTCACTGCAGTGCTGATTGCGCGCAAACAGAAGCGTGAAGATTACAAGAAATACGAGTAGTTAGAACTACTTCTCAAGATTGGGTCTAACCAACGTGTCAACATCACCTAGAACGCTGTTGAACTCTGCCTCGGTCATAAGTCCCAACTTCAGAACAACCTCTTTGACTGTGCTGTTCTCTGCTTGAGCAGTTTGAGCAACCAGAGTTGCGTTCTCATAGCCAAGAAGTGGCGACAGCGCAGTTACCAATCCGATAGATCTCTCAACATCAGATCTCATCTTCTCAACGTTCGCAGTTATTCCAGAAACACATCTGTCAGCAAGGGTGTAACAACCCTGACGCAGATAAATGATGCTCATCATTAGGGCACGACAGATGATTGGCTCAAATGCGTTGAGCTGTAATTGACCGCCTTCAGCAGCCATAGTCACCGTCATGTCATTACCAATAACTGTGAAGGCAATCTGGTTGACAACTTCAGGTATTACTGGGTTTACCTTGCCAGGCATGATGGATGAACCAGCTTGACGTGCGGGGAGGTTGATCTCCCCAAACCCAGCTCTTGGACCACTAGATAAAAGTCTTAGATCATTTGCTGTCTTAGAGAGCTTTACCGCAACTCTCTTCAGCACACCACTTACTAGAACAAACACTCCGCTGTCTTGAGTTGCTTCGACCATGTCTTCAGCAACAACAAACTGCCAACCTGCTAATTCACTCAAGTGTCTACAGGCAGCTTCGGTATATCCCTTAGGTGCATTCAGCTGAGTTCCAATAGCTGTTCCACCTAAGTTGATTTCACTGAGTAGTGGAATAACTTCTCTGAGTCGCTGTTCATCCTCAGCAGTCATCCTGGCAAAAGTATCGAACTCTTGACCTAGTGTCATTGGAACTGCATCCTGTAGTTGAGTTCTACCCATCTTGATTACATCTTTGAACTCAACGGCTTTAGCTGTGTATGCCTCACGCAGATATTCCATCGCCTTGATCAGTTCTCTAATCTCTAAAATCAAAGCAACCTTTAGAGCTGTTGGATAAACATCATTTGTTGATTGAGACATGTTCACATCATTTAGTGGATGAATCTTGTCGTAATCACCTTTAGCAAAACCAGCTAGCTCAAGAGCACGATTAGCGATTACCTCATTGGCATTCATGTTGGTGCTTGTTCCAGCACCACCTTGAATTGCATCAACAATGAACTCTTTATCGAACTTTCCTGCAGCAACCTCATGGCAAGCAGCAATGATCGCTGTTGCAACGCTCTCATCTAGATGGCCAACCTCTAGGTTGGCTTTAGCCGTTGCTTCTTTAACAATTGCTAGTGCTCTAATTAGGGAACGATAGTGTCCAATAGGAACACCGGAGATAGGGAAATTCTCGGCTGCTCTAGCCGAATGCACGCCCCAATACGCAGACTCTGGGACTTCATAATTCCCGAGCAAATCATGTTCTAACCTCATTGTTGACATGGTCTTAGTCTTTCGTTTATCTGTTACTTCTAAACCTAAGTAGAGCTGCGTTTACCTAATCTTTTCCTGTAATTCCAATAGTTGACTGAATTACGGCAACCATCTTCTTGTTTAGCGCTTCATAGAACATCGATAGTGGGAACTCATCATCGAGCACCTGGTCGGTTAGTTCAGAGGTGGTTCCTAGAAGTGGAAGGTCCCGCTTAGACCACTTCGATGCCGGGTGTGGAGCTAACACACTGGTAACCAAGTCATAGGCTGCTAACCAGTGCACGACCTTAGGGCGATCAATAGATTTCCAATACAACTCATTGATTTCATCTGAGAGATTAACCATCACATCAGGCAAGTTATCCCAATCAATTGATAGGGAGGTATCAGTCCAGTGGAGAACTCTGTGTTGGTGGAGGTAAGCAAACATCAGCTGTCCGGCTACCGAGTCATAGTTCCTTGTTCTGTTTCCGCTCAGCGGAAATCTAAAGATGCGGTCGAAGAGGACAGCATATTGAACTAGTTGAGAATACTTTCGCAGTTCACTACTGGTGTCCTTTGCCCTGAACAGTTTGACGGACTCTCTGAAAGCAGTTAGGTCGCACCGTAACTCTTCTAAACCGTAAAGGAAGAAGGGCATTCTCTGCTTAATCATGAATGGATCAAAAGGAAGATCTCCTCTCATGTGAGTGCGGTCATGGATCAAATCCCACATCACAAAGGTATCTTCGGCTAGCTGTTGATTACTCAGCAGGTCTCGAGCTGCTGCAGGTAAATCTATGTGTGTTATTTCTGCTGCTGCTGAAACCACTCTTCTAAATCTTGCAGCCTCTCGATCGGCAAAAATGCCGCCCCAGTTAAATTGCGGGAGCTCCCCTTTAGTTCCGTCCGGAGAATCAACCGGAACTCTAGGAATCACCGAAACCGATTCAGGAAAAAGAACAGCTGAGTTAGTTAGGTAGCCTGGTGTGAAGTCAAGAAAACGAATTGGCACGAAGGCTGGATTTGAATACTCACCGGCTTCGAGTTCTGCGACAAAATCAGGCCAGATAACTTCCAACACCACTGCCTCGACAAACCGATCAGTTGACCCGTTCTGGGTATACATCGGGAATATGACCAGGTGCGGAATCCCATTGACTCTATTGCTATGCGGTTCAAAAGCAGATAGCGAATCAAAGAAATCTGGAACGCCAAAACCACTACTAGCCCAAGCTTCAAAATCTTGGGAAGCGGACAGCAGGTAATCCCGATCGTGAATAATCTGTTCAGCGATTTGTCTTAGGGAATTGGAAATCTGACCAACTGCATCGGTACAAATCTCGTGAGAACTAGTATCTGGAATGCTGCCGTCATGTACCTGATGGTTTCGAAGAGTCAAGCAAGCAGACTTGATCACAGACCACTCCTGGGACTTGACTATCTCTGCACCGGTCAGGCCAACTTCAGTGACTGCCATGCAAACCTCCTTGTTCGCAACGGACCAATAATGCGTCTCTATCAACAGCCTACAACGAGAATATGCACCCAAGCTTTAGCAATCCAGAGCCTTGCAGAGTGTAGGGACATTCTTCGCTGCCCAGCCGAATGCACTGCCCAAGATGCAGTTGCCGGTATCTCGCAATCAACCACTAGAGCATGTTCTAGCCTCGCTGCTGACATACCATCACTCTGCGACTTTCCCAATCAGCCTCAGGATAAGCGCTTACTTGGGGCTAGAATCCTTGGCTACATACCTAGCGCTAAGCGCCGACTAACGACTTAAAGAATGCGGTGGCTACAGCCAGAATTGTCAAAAAGGCGATTAGAGAGACTACTGCACATCCACCGCAGGTCCAACCAA
>RFNI01000092.1 GCA_009927245.1 Actinomycetota bacterium
TCTCTGGAGGAATGGAGAGAAGAGAATGACTGAGCAGTTTCAGAGTTCATCTAGATCTCCCAAAAAGCCCAGATTAGCCAAGCTACTGTTAGCTCTTGTTGTTGTCGGTGGGCTTGTTGCCGGCGTTGGATACGTAAACCGGTCTTCTATCCGTGGTTTCATCGACAGCTTTTCAGAAGAAGAGTTCAGCGGTGAAGGTAATGGCTCAACAGAATTCACAGTGGCCAAAGGTGACACAGGTGAGATCGTAGCGAAGCATCTAGCCGAACAGGGAGTTACCAAGGATTACGCAACTACGTTGCGTCACATAATCGCTTCCAACCCAACATTCTTCCCTGGCACATACTCACTGCCTCTTCAAATAAGCAGCGACAAAGCTATCGAACTGCTGACTAATCCAACGAACATGCAAACCAACAAGGTGACTATCCCCGAAGGATGGCGTGTTCAGGACATCATCGTAAGGCTCTCCAAAGTAACGGGAATTAGCGCATCCAAGTTTGAAAAAGAAGCTGAAAACCTAACTCAGTTCGATCTTCCTAGGGCAGCACCGTCACTAGAGGGTTACCTATTCCCTGCAACATACTCTTTCGATAAGTCATTGAATGCGAAGAGCATCTTGAGAATCATGGTTAATCGCATGAAGCAAGAACTAGAACGCTACGGGGTTGCTAAGAAAGATTGGCACAGGACCCTTACCTTCGCCTCAATCGTTCAGCGTGAAGCGCGATTGACCGAAGATTTCTACAAGGTCTCCCGAGTTTTCCGAAATCGTTTGGACATCAACATGGCGCTACAGTCTTGTGCTACAGCCTCCTATGGAGTTGGCGAGTTCTCAATCATCGTAACGAATAGGATTCTCAACGACGACAACCCGTACAACACATACAAGTATCCTGGGTTGCCGCTAGGTCCTATTGCTGCACCTGGCTCTCTCGCGTTAGATGCAACTTTGAATCCAGTCGATGGGTCTTGGCTGTATTTCGTAACTTGGAACCTGAAATCTGGTGAAACTATCTTTAGTAACACTTATGCAGAGCACCAAGCTGGAATTGTTAAGTGGGATAAATGGATGGCAGAAAATCCAGGTTGGGATGAGTAAGAGGTTATTCGCTGTC
>RFNI01000052.1 GCA_009927245.1 Actinomycetota bacterium
ATGCCTCTAAAATTTGAGGCAGCAGAGCTTGCAACTGATTCCAAACTCCTAGGAACAGGAGTATGCAACACACTTGTTCGAAATGACACAGGTTTCTCCGGATACAACACAGATGTTTACGGCATCCACATGGCAGTGAAGAGCTCCCAGAGAGCCCCTATCAAAAAATTGCAGTACTGGGTTCTGGAGCTACAGCGAGGTCAGCAGTTGTTGCAGCACTTGGCATGTCTGAAGTCTCGAATATTTCGGTGTTCGCAAGAAATACCGAGAAGGCGTTTTCTCTAAAGCACTTGGTCTCAGATACCCCCGTCTCATTTGAAGCAAAGAGTTTGTCAGAATTCAGTGGTGGATTCGATCTCACACTGAACACATTGCCTGGCGGAGCAGCGAATTCCTTACATGTCTCACCGGGTCAGACGGGATTACTTCTATCTGCGGGCTACTCAACTGAGGATTCTGAGTTCACCAAGAATTTCTTCAGGGACCACCAAATACCTGGGACAGAGATGCTCATCTGGCAAGCAGTCCAGCAGGTCAAGCTGTTTGTGGGTCAAGACATTGATGCAAATAGCATTGATGAAGTAACACTGGCTGATGTTATGAGGCAAGCGCTTTAGTAATAGCGCCTTAGATGTGCGAGAATAGTCAAATGTTACGTTGGCTAACCGCAGGTGAATCACATGGTCCTCTTCTGACCGCAGTCCTTGAAGGGCTTCCTGCTGGAGTAGAAATTACTACAGAGGACATTCAGGGGGCTCTTGCTAGACGAAGACTGGGCTATGGCCGTGGCGCTCGCATGAAGCTTGAGCAGGACCAAGCAACCATTACCGGTGGTGTTCGCCACGGGTTGACCATGGGTGGACCAGTTGCAATCAACATTGCAAACACCGAGTGGCCTAAGTGGTCTCAGGTTATGTCAGCAGATCCCGTTGATGAATCAGAACTTACGGGGGCTAGAGCTGAAGCCCTTACCCGTCCAAGACCTGGACATGCAGATTTCACAGGAATGCAGAAGTATGGCTTTCTTGATAGCAGACCGGTTCTAGAGCGAGCTTCTGCTCGCGAGACAGCGGCGCGTGTCGCGCTTGGCGAAGTAGCTTCCGCATTCCTCAGAGCACTCGGAATAAAACTGGTCACTCACACAGTTGCTATCGGCAAGATTTCAGCTCCAGCTGATATTGCTCTGCCAAGACCAGAAGATGTCGAACGTATTGACGAAGATCCGCTAAGGGCATTCAACGCTCAACTGAGCGCAGACATGATTGCAGAAGTTGATGCTGCTCATAAAGATGGTGACACCCTGGGTGGAGTTGTTGAGGTCTTGGTTTACGGAATGCCACCAGGTGTTGGTTCATTCGTGCACTGGGATAGAAGACTTGATAGTCAACTAGCTGGCGCTTTGATGGGAATCCAAGCAATCAAAGGTGTTGAAGTTGGCGACGGATTCGAAACCGCTCGTCGACGTGGATCAGAGGCGCATGACGAGATTGCTGTTGCTGAGAGTGGGTTGGTCGAGAGACTCACTGATCGTGCTGGAGGAATCGAGGGCGGGATGAGTAATGGGGAAATCGTTCGCGTTCGCGCTGCTATGAAACCTATCTCAACTGTGCCAAGAGCTTTGAAAACAATCGATGTAGCAACAGGTGAAGAGGCTAAGGCACATCACCAAAGATCAGATGTTTGTGCTGTCCCTGCCGCTGGTGTTGTTGCCGAAGCAATGGTGGCTCTAACCATTGCAAATGCTGTTCTTGAGAAATTTGGTGGAGATTCTATTAAGGAGACTCTTCGCAACATGAACTCATACTTAGACAGCATCCCAGATACTCTGCGCTCAAACATCGCGCGCTAACGACAAATGGATAGCAAGCCAATAGTTCTTATCGGCCCGATGGGTGTTGGTAAGTCAACGATTGGAAAGAAGTTGGCTAGAAAACTCGGTCTTTCCTTCATCGACACCGACTTGTTGATTGTCAAAGAGCACGGCCCCATTCCTGAAATCTTTAAGGAGCATGGGGAAGCGGTTTTTCGCGGCTACGAAGAACTAGCCGTTGCAGAGGCATTGAAGTCTCAGGCGGTAGTGGCTACCGGTGGAGGATCTGTTCTCAGTGGAAAGACTCAGAGGGCTTTAGAAGGAGCAACCGTTGTTTACCTTTCAACTAACGGTCAGCACATGAAATCTCGACTAGCTAATGGAAACAGACCGCTACTTCAGAATGGAATTAGTGACTGGAAGCGTATCTATGAAGAGCGCAAGCCTCTGTATGAACGTTTATGCGACATTGAGATTGATTGTTCTGCGGCGAGTTTGTCGAAGACAATAACCGAGATTTGCACCAAACTTGAGGAATTATGAATTACGAAGTTATCAGAGCTGAAGGCTCACCAGGCTACGACATCTACTTCGGTCGCGGGTTACTAGGGCAGGTTTCTGAAGCTCTAGGCTCAGCGGTAAAGAAGGTCTTAATCGTTTACCCAGAAGCTCTTGAGGCAAGTGCCACAGTCATCGCTGAAACTCTCAGAGAGACCAGTAGAGAGGTTTGGCTCTTCCCAGTAGCCGACGGTGAATCTGCCAAAACTGATCAGTGGCTCGGAGCCGCCTGGTCTTACCTCGGCCAAGCAGAGTTCTCTCGTTCTGATGCGGTTATTGGTCTTGGTGGGGGAGCAACAACAGACCTAGCTGGATTCATCGCTGCAACTTGGTTGCGAGGTATTGCTGTGGTTCACATTCCAACAACCCTGTTAGCCATGGTCGATGCTGCAATTGGAGGTAAGACTGGAATCAACACCCTTGAAGGTAAGAATCTAGTCGGTGCTTTCCATGAAGCAAAAGCTGTCATTGTGGATTTAGATTCGCTGGAATCTCTTCCAAAGATTGAACTGATATCTGGCTTCGGTGAAATAGTCAAATATGGATTTATTTCTGATCAACGGATTCTTGAACTCATTGAAGGAGATGTAGACGACGCACGTGACACCAAGTCTGAGAGGTTTGCAGAACTTGTAAAGCGTTCAATTGTTATCAAGACCGAGGTTGTTGCATCTGATTTCAAAGAGAGTTCAAGAAGAGAGATTCTCAACTACGGACACACGCTTGGGCATTCCATCGAGTTAGTTGAACACTACAAATGGAAGCACGGGCACGCTGTTTCAGTTGGACTCGTATTCGCTGCTGAACTAGGAAGACTCTCCGGCCGACTCGATGATGCGACAGCTGATAGACATCGCAACATTCTCGATTTGCTGCAATTACCAACTTCATATCCTTCAGACCGCTGGGAACCTCTCTTCACTGGAATGCAGGTAGATAAGAAGAGTCGGGGTGGGATCCTTCGCTTTGTTGTGCTAGATGGATTGGGTAAACCTGGGATTCTTGAGGCTCCAACTAAGGACCTACTTTTTGCCGCCTATCAAGAGATTTGCAAGTAGTTAGATAGATTTAGACCATGACTCAAGTTCTTATTCTCAATGGCCCAAACCTAAACCGGTTGGGCTCGCGTGAGCCTGACGTTTACGGCTCACAGAGCTACGAAGAGCTTGTTGCCATCGCTGAGGCTGAGGCTTCAAAGTTAGGCCTCACAGTTGATGTCAAACAAAGCAATGACGAAGCTGAACTGATTAACTGGATCCACGGGGCAGTTGATGCCAAGACTCATGTCATCATCAACCCTGCAGCATTCACGCACTACTCATACGCATTGCGGGATGCTTGCGCACTGGTCACAACTGCTGGCCTAAAGCTAATCGAAGTACACATCTCAAACCCTCACGCCAGAGAGACATTTAGGCATACATCTGTAATCTCAGGCGTTGCAACCGGTGTCATCGCTGGTTTTGGGCTCGATTCCTACCGCCTAGCACTAGTTCAACTTTCCCACTGATAAACTGCAATAGGCCGTTTGGCCCTTCACAATCACCAGCGAGGCACAAATGGCAACTAGCAACGACCTAAAAAACGGCATGGTTTTGTCAATGGACAACCAACTTTGGACCGTCATCGAATTTCAGCACGTAAAGCCAGGCAAGGGCCCAGCTTTCGTAAGAACCAAGCTTAAGAACGTAATCTCAGGCAAGGTTATTGACCGCACTCTAAACGCTGGAGTGAAAATCGACACAGCAACTGTTGATAAGCGTGAAATGCAATACCTTTACAGTGATGGCGATGGCTACGTATTCATGGACACCCAGGACTACGACCAGATCACCCTTTCCAACACACTTGTTGGTGATGCGGCTAACTATCTCTTGGAAAACCAACAGGCAATCGTAGCTATCCACGAGGGCAACCCAATCTATGTTGAACTTCCAGCTTCAGTAGTGCTTGAAATCACCTTCACCGAACCAGGTCTCCAAGGTGACCGCTCAAGCGGAGGCACCAAGCCTGCAACTGTTGAAACAGGTCTACAAATCCAGGTTCCACTCTTTGTTGAGCAGGGCACCAAAGTTAAGGTAGACACCAGAACTGGTGAATACCTTGGCCGAGTTACTGACTAACCTTGAGCGCTAGAACTAAAGCCAGAAAGCGTGCTGTTGACGCTCTTTATGCTGCCGAACTAAGAGATGGCATGGCAAAAGAGCTTCTTGAAGAGACTAAACAGCAGGTTGAAGATAGACAGAACCAAGACGAGATCTTTAGTTTCGCGAATGAACTAGTTACTGGCGTCTTGAGTAACCAGCTTGAAATTGACGAGACCATCAGCTCCATGGCTCAAAACTGGTCGCTGGATCGAATGCCAGCAGTTGATAGGGCAATTCTTCGTCTTGCGGTTTACGAGATCAACTTTGCCGACCTTGAACCAGCTATTGCCATCAGTGAGGCTGTTTCGTTAGCTAATGAGCTAAGCACTGACGAATCCGGTGCCTTTGTCAATGGGGTTTTGTCAGCGGTTGTAGCAACGCGCAAACCAATCTAGGCAAATCTGCTGGGTATCCAGTAGAGTAATAGAAATTCATCCTTTAAAGGCGTCCTGTGAGGCGCAGAAGGAGGTGGGCGTGGTTGTACGCACCGTCTTAGATGCTCAGGACATCGATCGAGCACTTGTTCGCATTTCTCATGAAATAGTCGAATCTAACCATGGAACAGCAAATCTCTTACTTCTAGGCATCCCAACACGTGGTGTCTATTTGGCAGAGCGCATTGCTGCCTCAATTCAAAAGAACTACCCGGAGTTCAAACTCGAGTCATCTGTAGGTCGTTTAGATGTGACCATGTTTAGAGATGATCTCTCTAGTAATCCAACCAAAGCCGTCACCCCAACTCAGATCCCAATCAGTGACCTCTCAGAGGTCACAGTGGTTCTAGTTGACGATGTTCTTTTCAGCGGTCGAACAGTCAGAGCCGCATTGGATGCTCTAGTTTCCTACGGGAGACCCAAAGCTGTGAGATTAGCAGTGCTGGTTGATAGAGGACATAGAGAATTACCTATCCGAGCTGACTTCGTAGGCAAAAACCTTCCTACCAGCGCACACGAACGAATCAGCGTTCGACTTTCAGAGTCAGATGGCGAGCAAGGTGTGGTGATTGAGCAATGAAACATCTACTTAGCATCAACGACCTATCTAGAGACGCTGCGATTGATCTCCTAAATCTTGCAGTTGAAATGCAACAGGTAAACACAAGGGATATCAAGAAGCTACCAGCACTTACCGGAAGAACTGTTGCAAATCTCTTCTTTGAGGATTCCACAAGAACGAGGATTTCTTTCGAACTTGCAGCTCGCAGACTATCCGCTGATGTGATCAACTTCTCTGCCAAGGGATCTTCAGTCAGCAAGGGTGAATCGCTTAAGGACACGGTTCAAACCCTTGAAGCCATGGGTGTCGAGGCTCTAATTGTGAGACACAACCACTCTGGCGCTGTGAACACCATTGCTAACAGCGATTGGTCTAAGGCTGTAGTAATCAACGCCGGGGATGGAACACACGAGCACCCAACTCAAGCACTTCTCGATGCGCTAACCATTAGACAACGAGTGTCAGGCATTGAACATAATGGTGATCTCACTGGACTAAAAGTTCTCATAGTCGGAGATATTCTGCATTCAAGAGTTGCACGGTCTAACCTGTTACTTCTTAGAAAGCTAGGAGCAAAGGTAGCGGTAAGTGCTCCTTCAACACTTGTTCCAGCAACCATTGCTCGCTATTGCGATGAGGTCTACTTCGATCTTGACGAAGCACTGAGTCAAAAATTTGATGTAGTGATGATGTTGAGAATTCAGTCTGAGCGTATGAACTCTGCTTTCATGCCAAACAGTTCTGAGTACTCCTTTGGTTGGGGACTAGGCGATACCCGCTTCTCGAAACTAAACCAGAACACATTGATCATGCACCCAGGTCCGATGAATAGAGGCCTTGAGATTTCGTCAAAGGCTGCAGACTCAAAGCAATCAGCAATTCTCGATCAAGTAACAAATGGTGTCGCAGTTCGTATGGCTGTCCTATACAAGCTCTTAGCTCAGGAGAAGAAGAATGACTAATCAAAGAACTATTTTCAGGAATGCGCAACTGGCCGATGGCCATGTTGTCGACATCGCAGTTGTTGGTGGCAACATCGAGGCCATCGGTGCGACTCTCGATTTACAGGGCACAGATATCAACTGTGAAGGGCTGATTGCTCTGCAAGGACTTGTCGATCTGCACACTCACCTCCGTGAACCTGGTTTTGAGCAAAGCGAAACAATCTTGACTGGTTCAAGGGCAGCTGCCAAGGGAGGATTTACAGCAGTCCATGCAATGGCTAACACTTCACCTGTTGCAGACAGCGCAGCTGTTGTCGAACAGGTCTTTGCCCTTGGTCAAGCAGCTGGTTATGTTCACGTTCAACCAATTGGCGCAGTCACTTCAAACCTTGAAGGCAAGCAACTAGCAGACCTACTGAAGATGAACCAGTCTCGAGCCGGAGTCACAGTATTCAGTGATGACGGTAAATGTGTCTCAGACTCGCTGCTTATGCGCAGAGCATTGGAGTATGTGAAGGCATTTGGGGGAGTCATCGCTCAGCACGCGCAAGACCCAAACCTTACTGTTAATGCACAGATGAATGAGGGTGCGTTGTCTTTTGAACTAGGTCTTACCGGCTGGCCTCAGGTTGCCGAAGAAGCAATCATCGCGAGAGATGTCCTACTTGCTGAACATGTTGGTTCGCGGCTTCACATTTGCCATGTTTCAACTGCAGGTTCAGTTGAAATCATTCGTTGGGCAAAAGCTAGGGGTATCGAGGTAACGGCTGAGGTAACCCCTCATCACCTGATTCTCACCGAAGACCTAGTAAAGGACTACAACCCGATCTTCAAAGTGAATCCTCCGCTTCGAACCGAGAAGGACGTCTTGGCTCTTAGAGCAGCTGTTGCAGATGGAACCATCGACATCGTTGCAACCGATCATGCTCCGCACACAGCAGACAGCAAGGACTGCGAGTTCGGGCAAGCTGCTTTCGGAATGATAGGTCTCGAAACAGCAGCTGCAGTTGTGCAAACAACCCTGATCGAAACGGGACTTATCAACTGGACCAGATTCCAGGAAATACTTTCAACTGCTCCAGCTGCAATTTCAGGACTCTCTAGACATGGACAGCAGCTTGCTGCTGGAAATGCAGCAAACCTTACTTTCATCGACCCAACCGCAAGGGTAATTGTTGGACCTGAATCAGAGAGCAAGAGTAGAAACAATCCTTACCTAGGTCTTGAACTAAATGGACAGATAGTTCACACCATGTTTGAAGGAACATTCACTGTCAAGAACAACCAAATACAGGAGATCCACAATGACTAATTTCGAAAAGCACGCGATTCTCGTTCTAGAGGATGGGAAGAGTTTCCGAGGACGTTCTTTTGGAGCTCAGCGAGATACCCTAGGTGAGATTGTTTTTGCTACAGGTATGTCCGGGTATCAAGAGACACTCACTGACCCTTCATATGCAGGTCAGATTGTCGTTCAAACAGCTCCACACATCGGCAACACAGGAATGAACAGAAAAGACGAAGAGTCAGACCGTATCTGGGTTTCTGGCTATGTCGTGAGAGATCTGAGCCGTGTGGTCTCAAACCACAGAAGTGAGAGCAGCCTTAGCGCTGACCTAACCAAAGACAACATCCCTGGAATCTCTGGACTTGATACACGAGCACTAACTCTGCACCTTAGAGACAGAGGTGTAATGCGTGCCGGCATCTTCACTGGAGAGAAGGCATCTGCACCTATTGAGACTCTCATTGCCGAGATAAAGACTTCTCAGGAGATGAAGGGGAGATCCCTAAGCGCTGAAGTTTCTACCCAGCAGCCTTACACCGTCACTCACCATGGTGATTATGTCGGTAAGGTGGCAATTCTCGACCTGGGAATCAAACGGTCAACAATTGAGAACATGGTAGCCCGCGGTCTTGATGTTGAGGTTCTACCATCTGCATCAACATTCGAAGCCCTAACCGCAGCGAAGGCGGATGCAGTGTTTTATAGTAACGGCCCAGGTGACCCGGAGACCGCAACTTCTCAAGTGGAGACACTCCAGCAGGTTCTCAACGCAGGCATTCCATTCTTCGGCATCTGCTTTGGTAACCAGCTACTTGGGCGTGCACTTGGTTTCGAGACATACAAACTTGCTTTCGGTCATCGCGGAATTAACCAGCCTGTTCTAGATAGAAGAACCGGAAGGGTTGAAGTCACAGCTCATAACCATGGCTTTGCAGTTCGAGTTGAGGGGCGGGAAGAGGTTGACTCTCCCGCTGGTTTTGGAAAAGTGCGTGTCAGTCATGTTTGTCTAAATGACGATGTTGTTGAGGGCTTGGAATGTGTGGACATACCTGCATTCTCAGTTCAGTACCATCCAGAGGCAGCAGCCGGTCCTCACGACGCTAACTACTTATTCGACCGCCTGGTCGAGATGATCAAGAATAAGAAAGCCAACTAATGCCACGTAGAGAAGACATCAAGAGCGTATTAGTAATCGGCTCAGGACCAATTGTTATCGGTCAAGCGTGTGAGTTTGACTACTCAGGAACTCAAGCCTGTCGCGTACTGAGGGCAGAAGGTATTCGAGTCATTCTTGTAAACAGCAACCCGGCTACCATCATGACTGATCCTGACTTTGCAGATGCGACATATATCGAACCAATCACACCGCAGATCATTGAGGAGATCATCAAGAAGGAAAAGCCCGATGCCATCCTGCCAACCCTTGGCGGACAGACTGCTCTCAACGCCGCGATGTCACTTCACGAACTTGGCATCTTGGAAAAGTACGGTGTTGAACTGATTGGTGCGAAGGTCGAAGCAATCAAGGCTGGCGAAGATCGCCAATCCTTTAAGCAGCTAGTTCTTGATTCAGGTGCCGATGTTGCTAAGTCAGTCATCGCGCATAACATGGATGAAGTTTTAGCAGCTGTTGATGTGCTCGGTTACCCTCTTGTGGTTCGCCCTTCATTCACCATGGGAGGTTTGGGTTCCGGCTTTGCATACAACGAACAAGACCTTCGACGTATTGCAGGCGCTGGGTTACAAGCCAGCCCAACCACCGAAGTGCTCTTAGAGGAATCAATTCTTGGTTGGAAAGAGTATGAGTTGGAGCTCATGCGAGACACAGCAGATAACACAGTAGTGGTTTGCTCAATTGAGAACGTTGATCCGGTTGGTGTTCACACTGGAGATTCGATTACCGTAGCTCCAGCACTCACCCTTACAGACCGTGAATACCAGAATCTAAGAGACATTTCGATTGACATCATTCGAGCAGTCGGTGTTGACACCGGCGGATGCAACATTCAGTTCGCTGTTGAGCCAAGCACCGGACGAGTAATCGTAATTGAGATGAATCCAAGGGTTAGTCGTTCATCAGCACTAGCTTCTAAAGCAACAGGTTTCCCAATCGCCAAGATTGCTGCCAAGCTAGCCATTGGTTATCGTTTGGACGAAATTCCTAATGACATTACCCGCGTCACCCCAGCTTCATTCGAGCCAACACTCGACTATGTGGTTGTGAAGGTTCCACGCTTCGCATTTGAAAAGTTCCCAGCCGCAGATGCAACGCTTACTACCACAATGAAGTCCGTGGGTGAGGCCATGGCTATCGGACGTAACTATGCACAGGCACTTCAAAAGTCCCTTCGAAGCCTCGAGAAGCGAGGCTCGTCGTTTTTCTGGTCAGGAAAGACTTTAGATAAGGCAGCTTTGATCGAGAAGTCAAAGACTCCAACCGATGGTCGCATCGTTACAGTCCAGCAGGCCTTGCTGGCGGGAGCAACCGCAGAAGAGATCTTTGAAGCGACCGCGATTGACCCTTGGTTCATCGACCAAATAGTTCTCATCAACGAGGTTGCTGAAGACATCCGCTCCGCCGAATCTCTAAGCGTCGATTTGCTTCGCTACGCAAAAGAGTTTGGTTTCAGTGACATCCAAATTGCTCAGCTAAGAGGGTTGACCGAAGTTGAAGTCAGAGCTTCTCGATACGAGGCGAATCTTCGTCCTGTTTACAAGACTGTCGATACCTGTGCGGGGGAATTCCCGGCACTTACCCCTTACCACTACAGCACCTATGAGGATGAAACTGAAGTTCGTTCCTCAAACGCAAAAAAGGTAGTAATTCTAGGATCTGGGCCTAACCGAATTGGCCAAGGTGTCGAGTTCGACTACTCGTGTGTTCATGCATCCTTCGCACTTCACGATGCGGGTTATGAAACCATCATGATTAACTGCAACCCAGAAACAGTTTCAACTGACTATGACACTAGCGACAGACTCTACTTCGAACCGCTAACACTTGAAGATGTTCTTGAAGTCATTCATGCAGAATCACTCAGCGGTGAGTTAGTTGGAGTTGTTGTTCAGCTCGGGGGACAAACCGCACTTGGACTAGCCCAGGGACTTAAGGAAAACGGTATCCCGATTCTTGGAACAACTCCAGACGCTATTGATCTTGCCGAAGAGAGAGGAGCGTTTTCAAGAATCCTGGATGATGCAAAACTAATTTCTCCTGCTAACGGGACAGCGACTAACCTGGCTGAAGCTCAGGAGATTGCCGCGCGAATCGGATACCCAGTACTGGTCAGACCTTCATTCGTACTTGGTGGTCGTGGCATGGAGATTGTCTACGACTCAAATGCATTAGTTGGATACTTCGACCGCATTGCAGATCAAGCAATTGTTGGACCTAGCCACCCGCTCCTAGTTGATCGTTTCTTAGACGACGCTATCGAAATTGACATCGATGCAATCTTTGACGGAGAGGAACTCTACGTCGGTGGCGTCATGGAGCACATCGAAGAAGCTGGTATTCACTCTGGTGACTCTTCCTGCACATTGCCGCCAATCACACTGAGTGAAGCCCAGATAGATCGAGTTAGAGAGGCAACTCTAAAGATTGCACAGGGTATTGGGGTGGTTGGACTCTTGAACGTGCAGTTCGCGTTGGCTCATGATGTCTTGTATGTGCTCGAAGCTAACCCCCGTGCTTCTAGAACCGTACCTTTCGTTTCAAAAGCTCTTGGCATCACCTTGGCTAAGGCTGCCGCTCTAGTTATGGTTGGTAAAACAATTAGGGAACTCGTTGCTGGTGGACATTTGCCAGCTAAAGATGGAACATACATACCTGCAAACGCAACGATTTCCGTCAAAGAGGCGGTGTTGCCGTTCAAGAGATTCGCAACCAAGGATGGTCGCTTCGTAGATTCTCTCCTAGGACCTGAGATGCGATCGACTGGTGAAGTAATGGGTATTGATGTTGACTTCCCAACAGCCTTTGCTAAGAGTCAGTCAGCTGCAGGAAGTGCTCTGCCTAAATCTGGAACCATCTTTATCTCGGTGGCCGATCGAGACAAGCATCAGGTAATCCTTCCGGTTAGAAGACTTTGGCAACTTGGTTACGAGATTCTGGCCACCTCCGGAACTGCAGCGATACTTAACCGTCATGGCATCCCTAATCGCATCGTTAGAAAGCACAGTGCTGATGACAATGCACCGGCAGGACCTTCAATCGTCGATTTGATTCTTGCCGGCGAAGTCGATGTTGTTGTGAACACACCGTCAGGGTCAGATGCACGTAAAGATGGCTACGAGATTAGAGCTGCAACCACAGCAGCGGATGCTCCAATCTTCACAACCATTGCACAGCTATCTGCAGCTATTGGATCTTTTGAAACTGTGATTGCAGGTCCATTCAAGGTTCGTTCACTTCAGGAGCATGCCGAGGACAGGAGAGTGGCAATTGCCTGAGTCATTCTCTAGGAAGGTTGAACTAGCCTTCGACAAGTTTGGACAACTTTGTGTTGGTATCGATCCCCACGCTGAACTTCTTGAAGAAGCTGGCATTCCAGACAATGCGGAGGGACTTAGAACATTCAGCATGCAATTGCTTGACCAGCTCGAAGGTGTCGTTGGCATAGTCAAGCCGCAGGTTGCATTCTTTGAGAGATTTGGTTCCGCCGGTTTTGCCGTTCTAGAGGACCTCTGTTCTGACGCCTCAAAACGTGGGTTCTTGGTAATTGCAGACGGCAAGCGAGGGGACATCGGTTCGACCATGTCCGCTTATGCTGAAGCCTGGCTGGGTAAGGCATCACCGTTTGTAGTTGATGCATTGACTGTTAGCCCTTACCTAGGAACTGGAGCACTCTCTCCCGCAATCGCATTAGCCAGCGAACGGGGTAAAGGCTTGTTTGTCCTGTGCGCAACATCGAATGCTGAGGGGAAAGAGCTTCAGCAGGCGATTAGGGGTGGAACAACCGTTGCGGCAAATGTCGCCGCTGAAGTCGCTTCACTTAGCAAGATCACAGCCCAAGGTAAAACTAAGTTTGGAACCGCTGGGCTAGTTATCGGTGCAACAGTAAACCTGAAGGATTACGGCATCGATGACTTGAATAGGTCCGGTAATTGCAAGTCGTTGATTCTCGCCCCAGGTTTTGGAGCGCAGGGAGCTTCTCTTGCTGCAGCAAGGGCTATCTTCGGCTCTAACGCTGACAATGTAATCTTCACGATCTCTAGAAGTGCACTAAGAAATGGGTTCGATCAAGTTAGGCAGAGCGTCACAGCAGATAAGAATGAGCTTGCTTTGGCTTTAGGTGCTTAGGCTATAACTGTGAATAGATTGACTGTTATCGCTGGTCCAACTGCTGTTGGGAAGGGTACTGTCGTTCGATGGCTTCTTGCCCAAGACCCGAACATTCAGGTATCCGTCTCAGCAACAACGAGAGAACCGAGACCAGGTGAAGTCCAAGGTGAAAGCTATTATTTTGTCTCTAATGAGGAATTCGACCAGATGATTAGAAATGGTGAGCTTCTTGAACATGCGGTGGTTCATGGTCAGAACCGTTATGGAACTCCTAGAGAACCCGTTGAAGCTGCTTTGGAGAGCGGTAAACAGGTAATTCTAGAGATTGACCTCCAAGGAGCTCGCCAAATTAGGCAGAGCATGCCAACGGCAAACCTAATCTTCATTGCACCTCCAAACTGGGAGGAATTAGAGCGCAGATTGGCTATAAGAGGGACTGAGAGCCCAGAACAAATAGCCGTCAGGCTTCGAACAGCGGAGCAGGAAATGGCTGCCCAGGGGGAGTTTGACCACGTAGTTATCAACCATGAGGTAGCGCAATGCGGCCAAGAGGTCTTAGACTTAATGCAGGCTTCGTAATCCAGACTGGATTCTCACCCCAATAATCAACTGAAAGCAACTAACTTATGTCCGAAAAACTTGAAGGTATCGTTTCTCCATCTATTGACGCGCTTATGGCTAAGCACTCATCTAAGTATGGGTTGGTAATTTTCGCGGCTAAGCGTGCACGTCAGATCAACGATTACTACTCAGCACTTCACGAGGGTTCACTTTTCACCAACGTCGGTCCTCTAGTTGACGCTGCTGTTGATGACAAGCCTCTTTCGATTGCTATGCGCGAGATCGTTGCTGGCGCTATCACAGCTAAAGATTCAACCAACTAGTTAGAAGCCTTAGCTTGCGAATTATCGTTGGCATCACAGGCGGAATCGCTGCATACAAGTCACCAGCGGTAATCCGAGCATTCACTGAACTTGGACACGATGTTCGTGTATTGCCAACCCAAAATGCTCTGCGCTTCATTGGCGCAACCACGCTGGAGGCAATCTCTCACAACGCGATCGACCCTGACCTCTTCACAGATGTTGAGAGCGTTAAGCACATTGCTCTAGCTCAAGATGTTGATCTAATTGTTGTTGCACCTGCAACGGCAAGTTTCATAGCAAGATACGCAGCGGGTATTGCCGATGACCTTCTGATGAACGTTTTGCTAGCCACGAAAGCAAGAGTGGTTCTAGCTCCTGCAATGCACACCGAAATGTGGGAGCACCCAGCAACGAAGCAAAACATTGAAACACTCAGAAACCGCGGGGTTGCAATCGTTGAACCTGGTGTTGGAAGACTTACAGGAACCGATTCTGGGGTTGGGCGTTTGGCTGAAACAGACGACATCGTTAGTCAATCGCTGGGCTTGCCAACAAATGATCTTGAAGGTTCTTCATTCCTAGTTGTAGTAGGCGGCACAAGAGAGCCAATCGATTCAGTACGCTTCATTGGAAATCGTTCCTCAGGAAAGCAAGGCATTGCCCTGGCGAAAGAGATCCAGAATCGTAGTGGCAAGGTTTCTCTAGTAGCGATCAATCTCGAACAAGACCTAAGTTCTTTCACCGAGGTCCACGTTGCTCATACAGCCCTAGAAGTTGAGAAGCTCGTGAATGAGATAGCGGTCAACTTCAACGCTGTCCTTATGCCAGCAGCAATTGGTGACTTCCGAGTTGAAGAAGTTAATCAAGGTAAGTTGCATAGATCCACTCAATCGGAACTGGACCTACACCTCGTTGCTAACCCAGACATTCTGGCGAGCCTAGCTCACCTTCTTGGTCCAAACAGAACAACAGTTCTAGTTGGCTTCGCAGCACATGCAGCTGCTTACGAAGCTACGACTCTTGAAGAGGCAGCAGTAAAGAAGCTCACCTCGAAGAACATTGACGTTGTTGTTGCTAACGATGTTTCAAATGGCGCTGTATTTGATGCTGAAGATAACTCAGTGCTTATCGTCTCAAACCATGAGCAACTAGCGGTCTCCGGCACGAAGGCCGCTGTGGCCAGTGCAGTAATAGATTTCATCAAGCCAATGCTTAAGTCACAGTAACAAGACTTAGAGCCGATTGTCAGACTGCAGAGATATACTTACAACCCTATGAACGACTTTAGATACTTCACCTCAGAATCCGTCACCGAAGGCCATCCAGACAAGATCTGTGACCAGATAAGTGATGCAATTCTTGATGACCTTCTCTCGCAGGACAAGCACTCTAGAGTCGCTGTGGAGACCTTGGTTACCACAGGTTTGGTGCACGTTGCTGGAGAGATTACAACCGAAGGTTACGCCGAGATCCCAGACATCGTGCGAAGCAAGCTTCTGGAAATTGGGTACAACTCCTCTGATATCGGCTTCGACGGTAACTCTTGTGGAGTTTCTGTTTCAATCGGTAAGCAGTCACCAGATATCGCAATGGGTGTTGATAAGTCCCTTGAAGCTAGAACTGAAGCCACTGGCATATCACACGACGAACAAGGCGCAGGAGACCAGGGGCTGATGTTCGGGTTTGCCTGTAATGAAACTCCGGAGCTAATGCCCCTACCAATCAAACTCTCACATGCACTTGCTGAGAGATTAGCTCAGGTAAGACATCAAGGAGTCATTAATTTCCTAAGACCTGATGGAAAGACCCAAGCAACAATTGGTTACGAGAATGGCGTTGCAAAGAACGTCAAGACAATCGTTGTGAGCACTCAGCACAACCCTGGCATCAGCCACTCAGACATCAAGCAAGCCGTCACGGAGTTCGTGATTGAACCTGTACTTCAGTCCTACGGATTTGGACTGGGGGATACAGAGATACTCGTGAACCCGACATCCCTATTTGTTATTGGCGGACCCCAAGGTGATGCTGGCCTAACTGGCCGCAAGATAATTGTCGACACTTACGGTGGATACAGCAGACACGGTGGTGGAGCTTTCAGCGGTAAAGACCCGTCTAAGGTAGACCGCTCGGCTGCGTACGCCACTAGATGGGTTGCTAAGAACGTAGTTGCTGCTGGACTAGCAGACAAAGCAGAGATTCAGGTTTCGTATGCGATTGGAAGAGCTCGACCTCTAGCTGTATACGTGGAGACCTTTGGCACTGAAAAAGTCGATCCGAAACTCATTGAAAAAGCTATTTCAGAGGTCTTCGACCTACGGCCTTCAGCAATTATCGAAGCACTTGACCTCCTAAGGCCTATCTACGGTAAGACAGCTTCGTATGGCCACTTTGGAAGAGAGCTTCCTGATTTCACATGGGAAAGAACTGATCGCGTTGAAGATTTGAGATCAGCTGTCGGGCTGTAGCCATGAGAGTAGCCTCAGTAGTCTTCGCTTCACCACTTCCGCAACTTGATAAAGAATTTGATTACTTCATTCCTACGGACCTAGAAGCCTCAATCCAATTTGGGTCGTTGGTTTCCGTTCCATTTGGGAAATCGAAGACCACGAAGACTGGGTACGTAGTAGGAATCAAAAACGAGTCTGAGTACGGTTCGGAACTTGCATCTGTCTCGAGCGTCGAATCATCTCTTCAGCTGATCACTCCAGAGCAGTACGAGCTTTGCAAAGCGATAGCGAAACGTCAAGCAGGTCTAGTAGGTGAGCTTCTCTCAACAGCTGTACCAAAGCGATCAGTTCGAGCCGAGAAGCACTTCGCTTACTCTGTGTCAAAAACCGTCAATCCTGCACAATCAAGTCGAGTCTCTCGTAGTTTCGTTTTGCCAGGACTTCTCGATGTTGATCAGGAAGTTCACTGGTCAACGCTCTTTGCCAAAATGGCCGCCGAGCATATTTCCAAAGGCAAGGGAGTTCTCGTCGTTGTTCCGGACTTCCGCGACATGGAAGTACTTGAGAGAGCTATTCATTCATCTGGACTAGCAGAGAAAGCAGTGCGTATAAGTAGCGAAGACTCGCTGACTCAAAGGTGGTTTGCGCACCTCAGAGCAACTTCAGGTATTCCGCTTATTACCTATGGAACAAGGGGAGCAATATTCGCCCCATCCGCAAATCTTGGAGCGATTCTGGTTTGGGATGACGGTGACGACTCGCAGATTGAGCAGAGTTCGCCTTATTGGAATACGAGAGATGTAGCGCTTTCAAGATCCGAACTTGAACACTGCGACATTGTCTTTGCTTCACATTCCCCGAGTGCTGAAGTGGCTCGACTGATAGAAATCGGTTACCTTAATTACCAAGAGACCCAACTCCAGACCCCTCCTGTGAGAATTTCAGAGACCGCGGAGAGGCTAGATGGAGAAACCTTCGCTCTCATTTCAAGAACTCTCTCTGAGAACAAGCCAGTCTTGATTCAGGTAGCAAACCTTGGCTACGCTTCAGCTATCGCCTGCCTCAAATGCAAGGAAATACGTCGTTGCAGCACATGCCAGACAGCTCTTTGGATCGATCCAACTAAAACAGCCCGTTGCCGAAGTTGCAAGCAGTCATACAGCGCACAGTGCTCATGCGGCGGTTCAAGCTACCGACCTATTTCGGTTGGCAGCAAGGCCCTTACTGACCAGCTTTCTAGAAGCTTCCCGAATGCAACCGTTCTACACTCATCTGGCGCGGAGCGAGTGACAAATATTGAACGAAAGGGCATCCTAGTTATCGCGACACCTGGAGCTGAACCTTGGGTTGAGGAAGGCTACGAGTTAGTTGTCTTCGCCGATTCGCTAAACATGGTTGGTTTGCCACGCTTGAGAGCTTTGGAGAATGCCTGCTCAAAGTGGGCAAATGCTTTGGCTAAATGCTCAAGAACTGGTCTAGCAATTTACGTTGGAATAACCGGGCGATTAGCTGATCAATTGAGAAGTTCGAAATTCATGGAAATCGTTCGAGAAGACGCAGTCGAGCGGATGGAGATTGGACTTCCTCCAGCTTCCAGAACACTAAACATCTCTTCTGCCAACAAGAATGATCTTTCAGACCTTAGGGAAAGATTGCAGCTCGAGCTGCCTGAAGCAAGGCTCATCAGTGAGACTGCAATCAACATCGCCTACACCTATGCGATAGCAACAGGTTCTGAAACCGCAGAGAAGGTAGTGAGAATCACTGCCGAATTATCTCGAGCTAGCAAGAAGAGGAAACCGGGGCAGCGAGTGTTCTTCGTGAACATGGACGATAACAAAGTAATCTAGCCAAGGAAGGAGTTCAGGTGAGAATTCTATTTGCAGGAACTCCTGAGGTTTCAGCAACCATTCTTGAATGGCTTGTGAAATCTGGGCACGAGATCGCCTGCGTTCTCACTCGCACAGACTCTTTAGTCGGTAGAAAGAGAATTCTCACTCCATCCGCAACTGCCATTAAAGCTGAAGAACTCGGCTTGCCTATTATCAAAGCCAACCGAGTCGATGACGGGACTCTTTCACAAATAGCATCATTCAATGTTGACCTTGCCATTGTTGTCGCATATGGCTCAATTTTGAATCAGCAGGCGCTTGAAGCAGTTCCTAATGGCTGGTTCAACATCCATTTCAGTCTTCTTCCTAAGTATCGTGGGGCTGCTCCGGTTCAACGCGCCCTGCTAAATGGCGATAAAGAAACGGGAGTAACGATATTCAAGCTCGATGCGGGGATGGATACCGGACCTGTTCTCTCGTCACTGAGCACATCAATCGGGTTCAATGAATCATCGGGGGAGCTGCTTGCAAGGCTGACTGAGTTGTCTAAATCTCTACTGAGCGAGGCCCTTCCTCAGCTCTACTCTGGAACATTCAATCTGCACGAGCAAAGTGGAGAATCAAGTTCAGCCCCAAAGCCGACCCGCGAAGAAGCACGCTTGGATTTCAATCAGCCTGCTAGCACGCTTGAAAACATTGTTCGAGGAATGAATCCGGAACCGATGGCATGGTGCATGGTTGGTGATGAAGTACTCAGGGTTCTCAGCGCAGTTGAAAACAGATCAGCATCTCTAGTCGCTGGGAGTGCTAGCGCTTCTCCTGGCTCACTATTTTCGGTTGAAGGCAAAGTTTTTTCAGTCTGTGGTCACGACTCAATACTGGAACTAATCGAGGTTCAGCCGAGCTCAAAACGAGCAATGCCTGCCCGAGATTGGTTCAATGGCAACAGATTCTTAGAGAGGCTCACTTGAGAGTAGCGATTAGCTCGAGGAGCGTTGCACTTGAGCTTCTAACCAAAGTCTCAGTTGATGGTGCTTATGCAAACTTAGTGATGCCTCAACTACTAGAACAGGCTCGATTAGAGCCTAGGGATAGCGCTTTCGCTCAAGAGCTAGCGTTCTCCACCATCCGGTGGACTCAAACCTACGACTCAATCATTGACAAGGTTTCCTCTCGCCCAGTTAAAGATATCGAGACGCCGCTTCTAAACGCTATCCGTCTAGGAGCTCACCAATTACTTCAGATGCGCGTTCCTGCACATGCTGCAATCAATGAGACCGTCAATCTAATTCGTCAGGTTTGTGGGGAGAAGGTTGTCGGCTTTGCAAACGGCGTTCTTCGAAGAATTTCCGAGAAGGATCTCAATAGTTGGCTTGAGCTAGTATCTCTTGACGAGAAGTCAAATACGGCAGTGCTCTCGTTGACAAATAGCCACCCCGAATGGATAGTTAGAGCACTTCAACAAAGTTTGAAGAGTGACGGTATTGAGGGATCAATTGAGGAGCTTCTAGAAGCTAATAACAGACCAGCTCATGTAACACTCGTCGCTCTTCCTGGGCTAAGCAAAAGGGACGACTATGTCGCCGATGGTGGCTTTCCAACAAACTTCAGCCCTTATGGTTTCTCAATCGAATCGGGTAACCCAGGCGATCTAGAAGAAGTCAGGCGTGGTTCAGTTCGTGTTCAAGACGAGGGTTCCCAACTGGCTGCACTTGCTTTAGTTGAAGCCATACCAGTGACAGAGAATGAGCAGTGGTTAGACATGTGTGCTGGTCCTGGAGGTAAAGCAGCACTATTGGCAGCTCTTGCAGAACAAAGCGGTGCTCACCTAGTTGCCAACGAGGTTCAAGAACACAGAGCCAAGCTAGTGGCTAACTCTCTCGCACCATTCTCTGATGTCGAAAAGACTTTGTTAGATGGAAGATCCTTTGGTGACAGCCATCCAAACCACTTTGACCGAATACTGCTTGATGCTCCCTGTACGGGGCTTGGAGCTCTGCGTAGAAGACCAGAAGCACGTTGGAGGAAGAGCGCGGAAGACCTGAAGCAACTTGTTGAGTTGCAGTATGAGCTATTAGAGAGCGCATACAAAGCACTGAAGCCTGGTGGTCAACTTCTTTATGTGACCTGTTCACCACATTTGTCTGAGACAACTGCAGTGATTACTAAAGCAGTAAAGAACCTTGGGGTTCGGGTACAGGATCTGACAGCTGTCATGAATGAGAAGTTCATGCAAGGCACTTTGCCAACGAATAGGAAGACTGTGCAGCTTTATACCCACCGAGATGGCACAGACTGCATGTTTATGGCCCTGATCACCAAATAGGTCAGATTAGTTAGGCTTGTACTATGCGTATTCAACCGAGCATCCTTAGTGCTGATTTTGCGAACCTAGACGCTGAGTTCGCTTCAATATCGAGCGCTGACGGCATCCATGTAGATGTTATGGATGGACACTTTGTTCCTAACATGACTTTCGGATTGCCTGTTGTAAAGAGAATGCAGGAAATCACGAGCCTGCCTCTAGATGTTCATCTGATGATTGAGCACCCAGACCATTGGGCTCCGAAGTATGCTGCGCTAGGCGTATTCTCAGTGACTGTGCACTTTGAAGCATGTGAGAATTTGGCTAATTTGATTCCCAAAATCAAGAGCGAAGGCTCACGTGTTGGGGTTGCTATAAAGCCAGGGACTCCAGTGACAGCAATACTTCCTTATGTCGAAAACCTTGACCAAGTCTTGGTTATGTCAGTTGAACCAGGTTTTGGCGGCCAGAGCTTTATCCCTTCAAGCCTTGATAAGATCGCCGAACTAAAGAGTTTGCTCGCCGAACGTGGTTTAGCAACTTGGATTCAGGTTGATGGGGGAATAAGTGCTGAGAACATCTCACAAGTTGCTGCCGCTGGGGCCGACACATTTGTTGCCGGCAGTTCCGTATTTGGGGCTCCTGACAGAAACGAAATGATTTCAAGGCTCAGAACCCTAGCTGTTGAGAGCGCTCACTAACCAACTATCCGGAATTCTCGGTAAAATGGCTTAATGAAAACCTTCGAAGAGCTCTTCACCGAGATAACAGCAAAAGCTAGCGCTGACCCTGCCACATCAAATACCGCAAAATTGGTCTCTGAAGGTGTTCATGAAATCGGTAAGAAAGTAGTCGAAGAAGCTGCTGAAGTTTGGATGGCTGCAGAATTTCAGAGCAAAGACGATCTGAGTCTTGAAATAAGCCAACTCATTTACCACCTACAAGTTCTTATGGTTGCCAAGGGGATAACCATCGCTGATTTAGAAGAGAAGTACTAAATGTCGAAAATGCTAAAAGTCGCAGTCCCAAACAAGGGGATACTGAGCGAATTTGCTGTTCAGATGCTTGATGAAGCTGGTTATGCCGTTCGTAAGGACAGCAAGACTCTTCGTGTTCTTGACTCTGCAAACAACATCGAGTTCTTCTACCTGAGACCGAGAGATATTGCAACCTATGTAGGCACCGGTGCTCTTGATCTTGGACTAACCGGACTAGACCTCCTCGCAGACAGCGGTTCAAACGCGGTCAAAGTTGCTGATCTAAACTTCGGTAATTCAACTTTTCGCCTTGCTGGAGAAGCAGGTAAGTTCAAGCAACTCTCTGATGTGAATGGAAAGCGAGTTGCGACTTCTTACCCTGAACTCCTTAAGAACTTCTTGGATAAGGAAGGAATCTCTGCGACTATCGTCAAACTCGATGGAGCAGTAGAGACAGCCGTGAGTCTAGGTGTAGCAGATCTAGTTGCAGATGTTGTTTCAAGTGGCAACACCCTGAGACAAGCAGGTTTGGAAATATTTGGGCCAGTAATTCTTGAATCTTCTGCGTACCTAATTGCTAACGCTTCAAGTATCGATTCAGCTTCTTCACTACTTAGAAGAATCAACGGTGTGATTGTTGCTCGTGAATATGTAATCTTTGATTACGACTGCCCAACAACACTTATTGAAGAAGCATCCAAGGTAACTCCTGGTATCGAATCTCCAACAATCTCCCCAACCAAAGATTCAGAATGGTTGGCTGTCCGAGCGCTGGTTAAGCGAAGCGAGACTAACGAGAAGATGGATGCGCTGTACGAACTAGGTGCAAGAGCAATTCTTGTCTCTGCGATTCACGCAGCCAGGATCTAATAATGTCTTTGGCCCTTAGAGTAATCCCTTGCTTGGATGTCAATGCAGGCAAGGTAGTTAAGGGCGTTAAATTCCAAGACCTTCAAACTGTCGGAGATCCAGTTGAACTAGCAAGCCGATACTTCGAGGCAGGCGCTGATGAGATTACTTTCTTGGATGTTACCGCCAGTGTTGAAGATAGATCCACCATCCTTGATGTTGTTTCAAGAACCGCTGATTCAGTTTTCATCCCGCTAACCGTCGGTGGGGGAATAAGAACTCTTCAGGATGTTCAAACTCTCCTTAGCGCTGGAGCCGACAAAGTTAGCGTTGGAACTGCCGCTATTAGTTCACCAGAACTCTTGGATGAAATTGGAAACCGCTACGGTGACCAAGTTCTTGTGGTATCTCTGGACATCAAGAGCAGCGCCGCAACGAAATCCGGCTACACCATCACAACTCATGGTGGCTCTAAAGAAACTGGAATCGATGCACTGAAGTGGATTGAAGAGAATCAGCACCGCGGAATAGGAGAACTTTTACTCAACAGCATGGACTCTGATGGAACTAAGTCAGGTTTTGATTTAGAACTAATTAGAGCAATCCGCGATGTGTCGAGTCTTCCCCTGATTGCCAGCGGCGGAGCTGGAACAGTTGAACACTTTGCCGAAGCTGAGAGAGCTGGGGCCTCAGCGGTATTAGCAGCATCTGTATTCCACAACGGTGAACTTTCTATCCTTGAAGTGAAGAAGTACCTTGAGGGTCAGAACATCGAGGTGAGACTGTGATCGACATTACATCAGTGAAGTTCGATACGAACGGGCTAGTTCCAGCCATCGTTCAAGACAGCCAGTCACTCAAAGTTTTGATGCTTGGATACATGTCCAAAGAGTCTCTGGAGCTAACCATAGCCACCGGCAAGGTAACCTTCTGGTCCAGATCCAGAAACGAAATTTGGGTGAAGGGCGCTACCAGCGGTAACTTCTTGAACTTAGTTTCTCTTGCACTCGATTGCGACTCTGATGCCATCCTCGTGAGTGCAGCACCTGATGGGCCCACTTGTCACACTGGTTCAGACTCGTGCTTTGACAATGGGGATAATTGAATCATGTCCGAGACATTTAACCTCAGCTTCGAAGAGTTCAAAACGCACGCTCGGACTGGTGCAGTTGTTCCCCTAATTCGAACAGTCTTCGCTGGTGATGAAACACCTGTTGGTCTATACGAGAAGCTTTCCAAGGGCAAATCTGGAACTTTCCTTTTGGAATCGGCAGAGCAGGGTGTCTGGTCTCGTTTCAGTTTCATTGGGGTCAACTCGAGAGCGTCCCTTAGGCAAGCAGCTGGACAGTTAGAGATTTCTAATCTCGAACATGTATTACCTACTGGTGAGCAGCTAGCAAAAGATTCTTTAGAAGCTATCGACCAGATTCAAACTTCTTGGAAGAGTGCTTCAATCGCTGACCTACCTCCACTATCTTCAGGACTAGTTGGTTTCTTCGCCTGGGACATCATTCGTGCTCTTGAGAAGTTGAAAGTTGCTCCACCAAAGACATACAACAGCCCTGTCGTGCACTTGGAGTTAGTCCGTGATCTTGTCGTTGTTGATCACAAAACAAGCAACTTGCTTCTAGTTTCAAACATCTACTGTTCCGAGAACACCGACTTGGCTTCTGAATACTCATTGGCACAGGCGCGCATCAACGACATGCTCGCTCAGATTAGCGTTGCAAACCAGCCTGCTATCTCAGCAGAGGATGGTGCAGTTGATACTGAGATCAAGCACCTGATCAGTAACAGTGACTTCATTGCGATAGTTGAGAAAGCTAAAGAGCACGTTGTTGCAGGAGATGTCTTCCAAGTTGTTCTGTCTCAACGTTTCGAGATCGAGCTTAGAGCTAGGCCTATCGATGTCTACAAGGTTCTAAGGTCTCTGAACCCAAGTCCATACATGTATTTACTGAACTTCCAGGACAACGATGGCGGTTACGCGATTGTTGGCTCTTCTCCTGAAGCACTGGTAAAGGTAAACAACGAACATGTTGTTATGCACCCGATAGCAGGGTCAAGACCTAGAGGTGAAGATAACGCTACAGATCTTGCTCATGAGGAATCATTGAAGGCGGACGCTAAAGAGCGTGCTGAACACCTGATGCTAGTTGATCTTGCCCGAAACGACTTATTGAAGGTTTGTAAGCCTGACTCTATCGAAGTAACAGAGTTCATGAAGATTGAACGCTTCAGTCACATCATGCATTTGGTCTCAACCGTTGAGGGAAGTCTTGGTGAAGGAAACACCCCTCTCGATGTGTTCAAGGCTACATTCCCGGCTGGAACCTTATCTGGAGCACCTAAGCCAAGAGCTTTGGAGATCATTGACGACCTGGAGCAATACAACCGTGGAGTTTTCGGTGGGGTAGTTGGTTACCTTGATTTTGGTGGCAACGCTGACTTGGCTATCTGTATTAGAACTGCGTTCATGCGCGAAGGAACCGCCCACGTTCAGGCAGGAGCTGGGATCGTCTTGGACTCAGTTCCGCACCTGGAATATGAAGAGACTGTGCACAAGATGGGTGCTGTAATTGCGGCAATCAAGAAGGCTAACCAGCTATTCGGCTAGCCCAACAAACAAAGCATTCTTTAGTTGTTAAGATTATTAGGACGAAAGGTATCAAATTGGCTCACGACAGCAATGATCTAGGACACGGACACTCAACAGCAGCATGGAGCGCAGTTATTGTCGCGATTTTAGGAGTGACGCTTCTGACTTTGGGTGTTTGCCTTCCTGAGAGCAGCATCACCATTGTTGGAACCATTGTTACCTTCATCTCTTTCTTTGTCGGTCCAGTACTAGCCAAGCTTGGTTACGGCGTAGCTGGTAAGAAGCAATAACACACTTGATGCTAGAAGACCTGTTTGCCGGAGCGATTGCTGACGCCCAATCACGAACAGAACGTGTCTCTAACGCTCAACTAGATTCAATGGTTTCGAAACAGAGCCCTGCTCTTGACGCTAAAGCGTTCCTTAACTCTGGCAACAACATCAGAGTTATCGCTGAAATAAAGCGAGCAAGTCCATCTAAAGGCGATCTAGCATCCATTCCTGACCCGGCTGCATTGGCGAAAGTTTATGAAGACGCAGGAGCAGCAGCCATTAGCGTCCTAACCGAAGAGCGTAAGTTCAAAGGCAGCCTTGAAGACCTGGCAGCAGTCCGTAACGCAGTGTCAGTGCCACTGCTTCGAAAAGACTTCATTGCAACAGAGCGACAGATCCTGGAAGCAAGAGCTTATGGCGCAGATATAGTCCTGCTGATCGTCGCTGGGCTAGAACAGTCAAAGATGCAATCTCTATTCAGATTCATCCAGTCCTTCGGAATGATCCCTTTTGTTGAGACTCACAACGCTGAAGAGGTAAAGAGAGCTGTCGATGCCGGCGCTGAACTGATTGGTGTAAACGCTAGAGACCTAGCGACCTTTGAAACCGACAGAGGGCTATTTGCTGAACTTGTTGACATACTGCCTCGAAACAGCATCGCTGTCGCTGAGTCC
>RFNI01000147.1 GCA_009927245.1 Actinomycetota bacterium
TTTGGTTTGGCGGTTGATCTGGTGAAACTCCAGAACCGACGGTTAAAGTCCGGATGGTAGAAGAACAGAAGGCTAGCCCCTTTTAAGGGTTTAGCCTTTGGTCGCCTGCCGACCATGCCCCGAAGTGCTTCTTTAGGAAGGCTCGGGATGACAAATCTCAGTGTGTTTGAACCGGCGATGCGCCGTGCACTTGAGCTAGCTGCACTCGGACCAGCCTATGGAGTCAACCCTCAGGTTGGCGCTCTAATTCTCGATAAAGACTTGAATGTTATTGCTGAAGGTTTTCACAAGGGCTCTGGAACTCCTCACGCGGAAGTTGATGCTCTCAGCAAGCTAGCTAGTGTTCCTGAAGGCTCAACTGCTGTTGTCACCTTAGAGCCATGCAATCACACCGGCAGAACTGGTCCATGTGCTCAAGCACTAATTGCTGCTGGTATTTCACGAGTTGTCTATGCAACTAAGGATCCAGGTAATGAATCAGCTAATGGAGCACAGACTCTCAAAGATGCCGGTGTTGAAGTTATCTTCGGTGTTCTAGAGGATCAAGCCAAAAAGCAGGGTCGTATCTGGCTAACTGCAATGCAGAAGCAGAGACCTTTCATTACCTTGAAGTGGGCTCAGACTCTTGATGGCAGAAGCGCTGCTAGCGATAAGACCAGTAAATGGATTACTGGTTCTGTTGCCAGAGAAGATGTCCACTTCAGAAGATCTCAGTTGGATGCAATCTTGGTGGGAACTGGAACAGTCAAATACGACAACCCAGATCTAACTGCTCGTAAGCCAGATGGTTCTAGATACGAACACCAACCTCTTCGTGTTGTTGTTGGCAAGAGTGAACTCTCCCCTGACCTTAGAGTCTTCAACGACGAAGCACCGACGGTTCAACTAAAGACTCATGACTTGAACGATGTGCTTTCTCAGCTCTGGGTTAGAGGAACAAGACATGTCCTGGTTGAAGGTGGAGCAGAGATAGCCAGTGAGTTTATTCAGCAGAGACTATTTGATGAAGTGCTGATCTATCAAGCACCGCTTTTGTTAGGTGGAAGCAATGTTGCTGTTACCGATATCGGTATCAACACCATGGCAGATGCTTTGCAGTTGACCTTTGTTGAGATCAAACAGCTAGGTGCTGATTTGTTTATTAGAGCCACACCAAAAGGAGAGAAGTAATGTTTACCGGAATCATTGAAGAACTGGGCAAGGTAGTGGCTATTGAAGAACAGCCCGATGCGCTAAGACTTACCATTGAAGGCCCCCTTGTTACCAGCGACATCAAGCGTGGTGACTCTATTGCCTGCAGCGGAACCTGTTTGACTGCAATTGAGATTGAGAATGGAACCTTCACAGCAGATGTGATGCATGAGACCATCAGACTTACCAGCATGAACGGTGTGAAGGTTGGAGATGTCATCAACCTAGAGCGTGCGATGACCATGAACACTCGTTTTGGTGGACACCATGTTCAGGGACACGTTGATGGTGTTGGTGAGTTTATCTCTAGAGAAGCTAGTGAGAACTGGGACTGGGTAAGGATCAGAATCCCAGTTGAACTAATGAAGTATGTAGTGCTGAAGGGTTCAATCACCCTAGACGGCATCTCACTGACAGTAAATGAATGGGTGAAGACTTTGTTGGTCTTTCCTTGATTCCAGAGACACTGAAGGTAACAACCCTCGGCTATAAGAGCCCAGGTGACAAGGTCAACGTTGAAGTTGACATCATGGCCAAGCACATCGAACGACTACTAGAAAGCAGAAACAACTAATGGCACTTGCAACTATCGAACAGGCACTAAGGCCTTACGTTCAGGTAAGCCTGTTCTTGTAGCGGACGATGAGAATCGTGAAATGAGGGCGATGCCATCATGGCAGCGGAGTTCATGACTACCGAGTGGATGGCTTGGTTTGTAAACAGGACCTCTGGTTACCTCTGTGCTCCGATGGATGAACACACTGCTAACCAGCTAGAGCTTCCTCTGATGACAACCAACAACCAAGACCCACACGCAACCAACTACACCGTTACCGTAGACGCTGCAGCTCGTGAGAGCACCGGTATATCGGCCGCTGATCGTGCCTAACCTGCAAGAACACTGGCTAGCAGTACCGCTGGTCCTGAATCCTATTAGACCAGGTCACATCCTGCCACTACGTGCTCACCCACACGGTGTCTTTGGTAGACGCGGTCACACCGAAGCAGCTGTTGATCTACTAAAGCTTGCTGGTCTATCCCCTGTTGCAATCATCGGTGAGATGGTGAACCAAGACGGTTCAATGATGAGATTCGATGACTTGGTGCAGGTTGGGGAGAGTGAAGGCATTGTTCTGATCACAGTTGCTCAACTGGTTGAGTACCTAGAACTGAACTCAATTCAGTTGGTAACCACACCTAACAACAGAATTCGTTTCGAAGCAGAAGCTAACGTTCCAACTATTCACGGAACCTTCAAGCTTCGTGGTTACTACGACATCAAAACCGGTGCAGATCACGTTGCCATCATCAAAGGCAATCCAACCGGTAAAGAAGTTCTAGTTCGCCTTCACAGCGAATGCATTACCGGTGAAGCATTTGGTTCATTGAAGTGTGAATGTGGACCTCAGTTGCAATATGCAATGGACATGATTGAAGCTGACCCTAACGGTGGAATTGTTATCTACCTAAGAGGTCAAGAAGGTCGCGGTATTGGTCTTTTAAACAAGCTCAAGGCCTATGCCCTTCAAGAACAGGGACTCGACACAGTTGAGGCCAACCTAGCTCTAGGTCTTCCTTCAGAAGCTAGAGAATATGGTGCCGCAGTTTCTATTCTCAGAGAGCTCGGGGTCAAGAGCGTAAGACTAATGACAAATAACCCAGCCAAAGCTAACTTCCTAACCGAAGCTGGTATACCGGTTTCTTCCTATGTTCCAGTCATAGTTGGTGAAGCAATTCAAAACCTTGGCTACCTAGAAACAAAGAGATCAAAGATGGGTCACCGTCTACCTGAGATCATCGCAGAAATGGAAAACTAATGGCAGGCCACGCTCCAAAACTAGAAATCGATGCAAGAGATCTTGCAGTAACAATCATCGTCACCTCTTGGCACACCGAGATTGCTGACGCACTACTTGCTGGTGCAGAGAGATCTCTAAAAGCAGCTGGTAACGATGTTTACTCAATCATCAAAGTGCCGGGTGCCTTTGAACTACCGCTAGCAGCTAAGTGGGCTATCGACGATGGTGCTGATGTTGTTATTGCTCTAGGTGTTGTCATCAAGGGTGAAACCCCTCACTTTGACTTTGTCTGTGACTCAGCTACTGCAGGTCTTACCCAAGTTCAACTGGAGACAGATACCCCAATTGGCTTTGGATTACTAACCGTAGACAACCTGCAGCAGGCTCTAGATAGAGCTGGATTACCAGGCAGCAAAGAAGATAAAGGTGCAGAAGCAGTCGAGGCTGCTATCAGTATGGCAATGCTTCGCTCATAGACTATTTCTGTTACCTAAACAGAAAAGGGCATCATGGACGATTCAACTAAAGAACTACTAATCCACATTTTCTTAGTACTGCACATCCTCGGTATTGCAGTATTGCTAGCTGGCTTCTTCAACAACATGAAGGATCTAACCAAGGGCATCAAGGTATCCCCTGGCATCCTGCACGGTTCTTACCTAATGCTGGCAACCGGTCTTGCCATGGCAGGTCTAGCGGTTGACCCAACCAAACTAAATGCAGTTGTAATTGCTCTAAAGAGCATCTCGCTAACTGTCATCTTCTTCATCGCATACACATTTCGCAAGAAGGAGAACCCTCCGGTTTGGGCAGTTCCAGCAATCGTAGGACTAACCACCCTTAACATCGTGCTAGCTATCTTTGGATCTGTTTCTGGAGACTAACTAACGCAAGAACAAAGCAGTTAGTCGGCGGGTTGTGAAATATAGCCCGCCGATTATCATTACGACGAAGTAAAGGGCATGACCTAGCATGGCCCAGTTCAAAACACCTAGAGTTAGCCCTCTAATCAATTCAATTGCTTGCCAAAGTGGCAGAGCTTGAATAAACCACTGCACCGCCTCAGGGTAGATGCTCAGCGGGTAGAAGGTTCCAGAGAATAGGAACATCGGTAGCATCACAAACTGGATCCACTGCATCTGCTGATGATTCTTCAGGTAACTGGTAACACCCATACCAACAGAGGCAAAACCAAAGGCAACCAATACAGCTGCAGGAATAGCCAGCAATCCCCAGATAGATGGAATCAAACCCATTCCAGAGACAACAGCCATAAACCCAATTGCATATGCAAGACCTCTTAGAAGTGCCCAACCAATCTCACCGAGGGCAACATCTAGAGTTCCCATCGAAGTTGAGAGCATCCCGTTATAAACCTTGCCAAAATGCATCTTGAAGAACACGTTCCAGGTCGAGTCATAGATAGCACCGTTCATCGCTGATGTTGCTAAAAGAGCAGGAGCTATGAACTGCGCATAGGTAATTGGATTACCCGCACCATCAGTACTGCCATCAATAAACTGACCAATTCCATAACCAAAAGCTAGTAGATAGAACACTGGCTCAACAAAGCCAGAGGCAACTACCATCCAGGTTGAAGACTTCAGAGCATAGTATCCACGTTCTAGGACAACTCCTGGTCTACCGGAGTAAACACCAGCACCCATCTTGCCTTTACGCTTCTCAGCGATTGCGATAGCTGAATCAACCGCTGTATTGATCAAACTCATTTAGCTAACCTCTTCACAAAGATTCGGTGTGACCAGGTAATACCGATAACAGCCATCACCAACATCAGACCCCAGTGCACATACAACAACCAGGACTCAATAGGCATGCCATAGGACATCGCTCTACCTAAGTTAGTGGCATGCCACTGGGGAGAAATCCAACCAATCCACTGCAGATAGATAGGCATTGAAGTAATTGGGTAGAAAGTTCCAGAGAACATAAACATCGGAGTAATTACAAATCTTCCGATCAGAGCGAACATGCCATCGTCATCTTTGATGCTCGCAGATAAGCCGAGCATGATTGCAGCAAAGCCAAATCCTGCTGTTGTTGAAACAAGTAACAAGATCGGAATTGACTCCCAGGTAATGGCTCCAAAGGCTAAAAGACACAACTCATACATAAACACCTGAATCACACATCGAGCCATCGCTGCCAGCATGATGCCATCAACAATCTGCTTACCGGTAATTGCAGTTGAGTTCATTGAGAAGAAGGTTCTATCCCAGACAAAACCTTCTAGGGTAGGCCAGGTAACCTCATCCATCGCTCCTTGAATACCAGCTGTTGCCAAGAGTGCTGGGGCTAGGAAGGTTAGGTAGCTAACCCCATCAATGGCGTCAGGGCCAAGAGATGAATCAACTAGCGTGCCAACACCGATACCGATAGAAAGCAAATACAAACTAGGGTTACCGATACCAAAGGCAAGAATGCTTGCCCACCACTTAATCATGTTGCGGATTCTGTTCTCAGCAACAAAGAGAGCACCGAAACGAATGCTCACCTGAGGATCAACTAGCTTGGCTGCTCCTACCCAGTTCACCTTAGTTTCAGATCTGACATCAAGAGACATTACTCGACCAAGGTTCTTCCAGTTAGGCGAAGGAAGACATCCTCAAGAGATGATCTACGAACCAGTGAGGTAACTGGTTCAAGTCCTAGCTTCACAATTTGTTCTAGACACTTCTCACCTGATTGCGCATAGACCAAGATTCGGTCAGGTAGCACTTCCAGACGCTCACCAATACCTTTTAGCTTCTCTGCCACAACTATGTTGTTTTCACTACCAAAACGGACTTCAAGAACTTCCTTGCTGGAATACTTCTTGATTAGCTCTGCAGGTGAACCCTCAGCCATGATCTTGCCCTTATCCATAACCATCAAACGGTCACAGAGCTGTTCAGCTTCATCCATATAGTGGGTGGTAATAACCAAAGTCACACCCTGTTCCTTTAGTCTGAACAATCTGTCCCAAAGGATGTGTCTAGCTTGAGGGTCAAGACCTGTGGTTGGTTCATCCAAAAGAAGAATCTCAGGCTCATTAATCAAACCTCTGGCGATGGTGAGTCTTCTCTTCATGCCTCCGGAGAGTTCTTCAGTCTTGTTGTTGCGCTTCTCAACTAGTTGAGCAAACTCCAGAAGCTCTTCGATCTTGCCCTTTAGCCATTTACGACTGAGACCAAAGTAACGACCGTAAACCATTAGGTTCTCCCAGACCTTTAGTTCACGATCTAGGTTGTCCTGCTGTGGAACAACACCTAGGTGAGCTCTAATCTCAGGCCCTTGAGTGTTTGGATCTTTACCCAGGATGACCAAATCACCACCGGTTCGCTGGCTGGTAGCAGCAATCATCTTCATGGTGGTTGATTTACCAGCACCGTTTGGTCCCAGCAGACCAAAGGATTCACCTCTACGAACGGTGAAGTTCACACCATCGACAGCAACGAAGTCGCCGTATTTCTTGGTGAGTTCGGTTGCTGTAATCATTGCCTCGGGCAAAACTTTTTTGACTGCTTCTTTTGGCACAGCGTTGTGTCCTTCTATCTAAGTATTCGTGACGAATAACCAGCCACAGCCTTCTAGTCTATTCCCCGAAACTGATATCCTTGAGAAATGGACCCCGCCAAGAGCGTCAAAGTACGCCCAGGTAATCGCCGAACAACTGGCAAAGAGCAGTTCTATACCCCAACCGATCTAGCCCTTAGATTAGCCACCCTAGTTAGCGATAAAGTTGGCGGTTTTAAAGACAAAACCGTAATTGAACCAGCTGGTGGGACAGGGTCTTTCCTTGAGGCAGCCAAAGCCTTGAAAGCGAACAAGCTAATCAGCTTTGACATTGAACCTAAAGCTGAAGGCGTATTACTGGCTGACTTCTTACTTGAAACCAAAGGCCTAGAGAAGATTAGCGATGCCATCACTATTTCTAATCCACCATTTGGCAGAAATAACTCACTGAGTATTCCCTTCTTCAATAAAGCAGCCCAGCACAGCCAATACATAGCATTCGTAGTTCCTAGGAGCTGGCGTAAATGGTCTGTGCTAAATCGTCTAAACAGAAACTTTCATCTAGTTCATGATGAAGATCTGTCTATTGACTATGTCGATGAACTCGGCGAGATGGTTTGGCAGAAAGCCAGACTTAACACCTGTTTCCAGATCTGGGAAAGAAGAGAAGAACTTAGACCTGTAATAAAGGTCAAAGACCAAGGACTCCTTTCAAAAGTAAAGCCAGAAGATGCTGATGTTGCACTCACTGTATTTGGCTACGGATGTGGGAAAGTTAGAACAAGCTTTGATCGAGTGCCCAACAGCACCGTCATGTTTCTGAAACTGCACGACAAGAGAGTTCTAAAGGCACTTCAGTCAGTAGATTTCAGTAAGTTTTATAAGAACACCGCTTATACAGAAGCGCTATCCCTGCAAGAAATCAGATACCTAATCAACGAGGCAGTCCTGGGTAATCCAGGGTTGGAAGAGTAAGGCAAATAATGAGTTCATTCGGATCTAGAGGAAATAGACCTGGCAAGAAAGATTCAGGTCCTAAGGCCAAGTTCAGCCAGCTCTGGCCATACATGAGAGAACAGCGCAGACT
>RFNI01000155.1 GCA_009927245.1 Actinomycetota bacterium
GGTTCAAGCTATGTGAACACCACAAAACTCAACGCAGTCTCTTATTACTCTGCCTTCCAGTCAGGCAACGGAACAGCGAGCATCACTTATAACCTTGGTCCAGCAGTTAGCTCATTCACTACTCCAGCTTCTCCTAGCAATGCTGTTTCACCGGTTTTCAACATCACCTTCGGTCAGTCTGTGACAGGACTAACTGCAGATGATTTCACCATCTCAGGAACCGCAACTGGTTGCTATGTTTCAACCCTTACAGGTTCTGGAGCTACTTATGTCGCTAAGGTAAACGGTTGCCAGGATGGAACTATAAGCCTGACGCTAAAGGCAGATACAGTAACCGGTAACGCAATCGGTCCAGTTCGGCCAGTCTCGACTACTCCGATCATTCTTGATAGGACTGTTCCTGAACTGGATACCTTGGTAAAACAAGCTAGCTCTAACAGTCTCCTTGTCTACAAAGCAACATTCACCGAACCGGTGACTGGCTTGGCAGCAGACAATGTGGACTGGAATGTGAAAGGTGATGGTTGTGCCATTCAGTCGATGACTGGATCAGGTAGCCAATACACAATCACAATCGGAAGCTGTCTTGATGGTCACCTTGCTGGTTTGGTGCTGAACTCATCAGCTGTAATAGATGCTGCTGGAAACATTGGACCTAGCTTGCTGAATCAAACCAGCACAACAAAGATTGACACAAGCGCCCCAGTGATTCACGTCTTTGATGTGACTGAGCCAGGAGCTGCTGGAACACCGACCTGGGTCTTTGATAGCGAAGAACCGGTAACTGGAATGAGTGCCGCTAACTTCAGTTTCTCTGGAACAGCACAAACCTGTGCAATGAACTACTCGGTGCTAAGAACAGGGCTTGGCTGGCAGATCACTTTACTCAACTGTGGTGTTGGAACAACTCAGGTAACGTTAGCCGCTAACTCAGTTTCAGATAGTGCTTCGAACGTTGGACCGGCAGAAGCAGTAGCTTCTAATCTCGTCACAATAACTCCTGATGAAATCGTGAATCAAACTATTACCCCCAACACTCCAACTGGAGGAACAGTTACCGTAACTCCCGAAGAGGAAGTGATTAGCTATCCGCCTGCCAGAGTAGAAATTTCAACTTCTCCAACTAAAGAGCTACAGCCTGGAGTCAAACCAGAGACCGTCGCTAAGGAATTGGTTCAAGAGGGGAATAAGAAAGTGTTGGTAACTAACTCTCAGCAGCAAACCTGGTTGTTTGCGCTTGGTCTAGCTGTAGTGGCATTAGCTATTTCATCCGTTGCTGCTGGCTCTCAGATGAAAACTAGAAGACGCAGGCACTAGAGGAGAAAAGACCCTCGTTCTAGCGGAAGATGATTGTTCTGTCAGCGTCGAGTAATACTCGATGTTCGGCAAACCATCTAACCGCTTGGGCGAGGGTCTTCGACTCAACATCCTGTCCAATAGCAACAAGCTCTTTCTTAGAGTCTCCGTGATCAACTCTCACCACGTTCTGCTCGATAATCGGACCTTCATCAAGTTCATTAGTAACAAAGTGAGCGGTAGCGCCGATTAGTTTCACGCCTCGAGCGTGTGCCTGTGCATAAGGGTTAGCACCCTTGAAGCCAGGTAGGAAGGAGTGGTGGATGTTAATAATCTTGCCTTCAAAGTCAGCACAGAACTCTGGGCTTAGGATCTGCATGAATCTGGCAAGCACGATTAGTTCAATGTCAGCCAATTTGATGTAATCACGGAGCATGTGCTCAAAGGCAGCTTTGCTGGCGGCATCGGGGACTCCATGGCTCTCAAACTTCACTCCGTAAAACTCAGCTAGTTCAGCTAGGTCTGGATGGTTACTAAACACAGCTGGAATCTCAATAGGAATCTGACCTGAGCGCTGGTTGAAGAGTAAGTCATTTAGGCAGTGAGCACTCTTACTCACCAAAACTAGGGTTCTAAGCTTGCGACCAACCTCATCCAGGTGCCAGTCCAACTTGAAGGTTTCAGCGACTCCAGCAATTTGATTCGAGAACTCTTCCTTGCTGGCAGAGACCTCAACCTGAAGGCGCATGAAGAACTTACCGGTCTCCGCGCTGGTGAACTGCTGGCTCTCGGTTATGTTTCCTGAGGCTGCGACTATAGCTCCAGAGATGGCATGGACAATGCCTGGCTTGTCTTCGCAGACAAAGGTGAGCACCCAGTGGTTCAATGGCTTAGTCATAGGCTCAAGTTTAGAGCGATAATCCTAGTTTTCACTGGTGTTCATCTCCGCTTAGGGGCGGTGGTTATAGAATTGCCTTATCGCAACTGGCGCTAAAGATGGGGTTCCATCAGGGAGCGAAGGCATTTTGGTCGTGCGCCTGGGCCAATCCGTTCAAGCCAATATAGGAGTTCCCAAGTGTCAAATTTGCCATCAACATTCAATGATCCGCTCGAAGCAACCGATCCAGAGATTGCTGCAGTTCTAAAAGCTGAACTAGATCGTCAACGCAACTTCCTAGAGATGATTGCCTCAGAGAACTTTGTCTCTAGAGGAATCCTTGAAGCGCAAGGTTCAGTACTAACCAACAAATATGCGGAAGGGTACCCAGGTAAGCGTTACTACGGTGGTTGTGAAGCTGTTGACATTGCCGAGAACCTAGCTCGTGACCGTGCTAAAGAACTATTTGGTGCAGAGCACGCTAACGTGCAACCTCACTCAGGTGCCAGCGCTAACGCTGCAGTTCTGATGGCACTTGCCAACCCAGGAGATCGAATCCTAGGTCTAGAGCTAGCTCACGGTGGTCACCTAACTCACGGTATGAAGTTGAACTTCTCCGGCAAGATGTATGAGGGTCATGCCTATGGGCTAGATCCAGAATCATTCCTAATTGACATGGATGTTGTTAGAGCTAGAGCACACGAGGTAAAACCTCAGGTTCTAATCGCAGGTTGGTCTGCATACTCTCGTCATCTTGACTTTGCAGAGTTCAGAAAGATTGCCGATGAAGTCGGAGCAAAGCTTTGGGTAGATATGGCTCACTTCGCGGGCCTTGTTGCAGCTGGTGTTCACCCAAGCCCTGTTCCTTACGCAGATGTTATTTCAACAACAGTGCACAAGACTCTAGCTGGTCCTCGTTCAGGTTTGATTCTTTGTAAAGCAGAGTTCGCTAAGAAGATTGACTCTTCTGTCTTCCCAGGTCAGCAGGGTGGACCGCTGATGCACGTAATCGCAGCTAAGGCAGTTGCCTTTAGAGCAGCCATGGGTGAAGAATTCAAAGAAAGACAAGCAAGAACTATTCGTGGAGCACAGATTATCTCTGAGCGTCTAATGCAGCAGGATGTTAGAGCAAACGGAGTAGATGTTCTAACTGGTGGAACTGATGTTCACCTAGTACTAGTTGATCTTCGTAACTCACCAATCGATGGCAAGACTGCTGAAGACCTACTTCACGATGTTGGTATCACAGTAAACCGTAACTCTGTTCCTAATGACCCAAGACCAGCTCTTGTTACCTCTGGTGTTCGTATTGGAACTCCAGCTCTAGCTACGCGTGGCTTTGGAGATGTTGAATTCACCGAGGTCGCTGACATCATCGCTTCTGTTCTGATGCCGAACCCAGACATCAACGCTCTAGGTGATCGTGTTCGCAAGCTAACTGAAGCCTTCCCGCTATACAGCGGCCTAGAGAACTGGTAAAGCCTTGAACGCTATTGTTCTAGACGGCCTTGCAACTGCCCAACAGATAAAGGCAGAGCTTTCACTAAAGGTTGTTGAACTAAAGCAGAAGGGCGTCACCCCAGGGCTAGGAACACTTCTAGTTGGAGATGACCCAGGTTCACACAGTTATGTTTCTGGTAAGCACAGAGACTGCCAAGAAGTTGGTGTGCACTCTGTCAGGATTGACCTACCAGCATCTGCCAGTATCTCCGATGTCAAAGCAGCAATCAAAGATCTAAACGACGCGAAAGATGTCACCGGATACATAATCCAGTTACCACTACCGTTTGGTTTTGATACCAATGAGATGCTGGAACTAATTGACCCAGCTAAAGATGCAGACGGATTACATCCAATCAACCTAGGCAAACTAGTGCTTGCTGGAGTTGACGAGATGAAATCACCCGTTCCATGCACTCCAGCAGGAATCGTTGAACTACTTGAGCGTTACCAGGTTGAGCTCACTGGAGCAGAGGTTGCTGTCATTGGTAGAGGCATTACCGTTGGTCGCCCACTCGGTTTATTGCTAAACAAAAAGGGAGTGGATGCAACAGTCACACTTCTGCATTCAAAATCAAAAGACATTCCTAATGCAGTAAAGAGAGCGGACATTGTTGTTGCCGCCCTTGGCTCGCCACACTTCGTTAAACCAGAATGGATAAAGCCAGGTGCAGCTGTTCTTGACGTTGGAATAACGAGAGTTGATTCAGGTTTAGTAGGAGACGTTGATCCCGCTGTTGCACAAGTCGCAGGCTATCTATCTCCTAACCCAGGTGGGGTAGGGCCAATGACTAGAGCAATGTTAGTTCAGAACGTTATAAACGCTTCAGCGTTGTAGCCGTAACTTGTAAAACCAAAGACCTTTAGTAGTTAGTGTTAACTTCTTCTACCAAATCTTCTGTGAAGCAAGAAGGGTTGGCCTTAATGTCTGCGGCATACTTCTCTAGTTCTGCATAACCTGGCAATTCGTAGATGACTTCTTCTTCCCAGGCGCCTTGGATGTTTCCAATCAACTCAGCGTTAGTTTCACACCAACCAGCAAGTTCAGGCTTAACAAGAGTGATTGTGTAAACCTGTGAAGTCTTGTTATCTGATCCAGTTACTTTGATTTCAAGTTTGTTTTCGCCAACTTCGAAACCTGAGTCTCCAGTAACCTCAACAACAGCCTTCGGGTCATCTGGGCGAGCGTCAACAACTACGGATTCAGTTCCAGTTCCAAGATCAACAATATCACCGTCGACATGGTCAACGTCGTCAATGCGAAGCATCTTCAATGTAGTTGGTGTATTGGAGTTTAAGTTCACATAAATCAAAGAAACTGACAAAATACCAACGAGTGCCATAGTGATCGGCATGACTAATTTCTTCACTTAAATTCCATTCCTTGCTAGATCCGTCGCGTGAAAACGCACTGAGTACTAGTTTCTCACGAAAATGGCTCTTAAGGTGTTCGTGTTGAAGGAATTGGCAGGGTTGGCCTTGGAGTTGGGGTGAAAATAGGCCTAAAACTAGGGGTTGGCTTAGGTGTGAAGGTCGGAACCGGGGTGGGAGTGAAAGTTGGGGTTGGCGTATAGGTCGGGGTTGGTCTTGGGGTTCCAGTTGGCCTCGGGGTGTATGTAGGGGTTGGGCGAACCGGCTGTTCATAGATAACAGTGACCGTAGGAACAGGCTTTGGGGTAGGAATAGTCACTTCATCGACTACATAAACGGTAGCGGTGCAGAGGAAGGTCTTCTGATTGCTAGAGCTGTTGGAGGACCTGGCCCTGAAGCTGTCTCTGGTGGAGTAACCGTAGTAGCTCTGAGCCGAACCGCAGTTGCTGTCACTCGCGCTATAGCCCGTGGACAGGTAGGTCATGGTCACCTGCTTGTATTGAACTGGGCTAGTCGCGTTCGCGGCAGCTCCTAGGGAAATGAACGTCGATCCGAGCATTGCCAAGATGCCGGATACGAACATCGGGACAGCTAGTTTCTCAATTGTGCTTCGCTTAGTCATTTTGTCTCCATTTGGGTTCTAGTGGTTAAAGACTAGACCCGACCGCAGACAAAAGGGAGAGTTAGCTGAGCATCTGGGTTCCAGCAAGTTCTCGGTAAAGAGGCGTTGACTTCAGCAGTTGCTTGTGGGTGCCAGCTCCGATGACCTTACCTTGGTCAATAACGATGATTTGGTCGCTATCAACCACGGTTGAAAGACGGTGGGCAATCACAATCATTGTTCTGTTCTTGGCTACTGCATCGATTGCTTCACGCATGCGTTGCTCATTAAGTCCATCCAAGCTTGAGGTTGATTCGTCTAGGAGCATGATTGGCGGAGCGCTGAGAAGTGTTCTTGCAATAGCAAGTCTCTGACGTTCACCACCGGAGAGCATGATTCCCTGCTCACCAACTTCAGCATCCAAACCACGCTTATCTCTTTTGAGAACTGTTGTGAGGTTAACTTCCTTCAATACCTTTTTGAGGTCTGCTTCAGTTGCGTCAGGAGAACCAATCAGAAGGTTCTCTCTGATGCTTCCTGCAAGAACTGGAGCGTCCTGTTCTACGTAACCAATTTGACCTCTTAGATCAGATCTGCTGATTGAGTGAACAGCCTGGCCATCAAGAAGAATCTCTCCACCAGTTGGTTCATAGAATCTTTCAATCAAACTGAAGACCGTTGACTTACCTGCTCCAGATGGACCGACGATGGCAACTCTTGAGCCACGTTCAATCTTGAATGAAACGCCCTTGAGAACTTCCTTAGGTTCACTCATAACCGGTGCTGCATCAGGAATAGGTTTACCTTCTTTATCCAAGCGACCTCGGGTCTTGCTGGGTAACGGAACTTCACGTTTTTGAATTCAATCGCTGTTTTGTTGACAGCAGAGCGTTTAGATTTCTGAGCTCTCTCAGCGTCAGTGTCTTCAAGCGGAATATCCAGAATCTCTTGGATTCGCTAAAGCGCCAAGTGCAGATTGCACCGAAGAATATGCTCCAAAGAACTGACCAACTGGTCTGATCATGATGAACATTAGAAGGATGAAGGTAATTAGCGATGCAACTTCTGTTTGACCAGAAGCTACTCGATATCCACCGACACCTAAAACAACAATGAATGCTCCGTTGGCTGCTAGTCCACCGATTGGGGTTACCCAAGAGTTGATTCCAGCAATCTTCACACCCTGGCTATAAGCCTCAGTTGCATCTGTTTGAATCTGTGCTGACTCTCTAGATTCTGCACGAGCAGCTCTAATTGTTCTAACTGCTGAGAGTGCTCTTTCAACAGAAGCAGACATGTTTCCAACTCGTTCTTGAGCCTTGGTAGTTGCTGCTC
>RFNI01000213.1 GCA_009927245.1 Actinomycetota bacterium
TATCTTGCTTTCAGAAGCTGCTCGTGGTGAAGGTGGAATCCTTCGTAACGCGTCAGGCGAAAGATTCATGGAGCGCTATGCCCAACCATCAAGGACCTAGCTCCTCGAGACATGGTGGCAAGAGCAATGGCTAACGAAGTTCGTGAAGGCAGAGGTGCTGGCCCTAACAAGGACTACGTTCTACTAGACCTAACTCACCTAGAGCCTGCTGTTATTGATGCAAAGCTTCCAGATATCACTGAGTTTGCTAGAACCTACCTGGGTGTTGAGCCATACACAGAGCCAGTTCCAGTATTCCCAACCGCTCACTATGCAATGGGTGGAATTCCAACCAACATCAAGGCTGAAGTTCTAAGAGATAACGACACTGTTGTTCCAGGTCTTTATGCTGCTGGTGAATGTGCTTGTGTTTCTGTGCACGGAGCTAACCGTCTAGGAACTAACTCACTGTTGGATATCAACGTCTTCGGTAAGCGTGCCGGTATCTATGCAGTTGAGTATGCCAAGGATGCAAAGTTTGTGGATGTTCCAGAAGATGCAATTGCTGAAACTGTGAAGCTAATCGAACACATGAGAAATGCAACTGGAACAGAGAAGATTGCTGTTATCCGTAAAGAACTGCAAGACACCATGGACAAGAACGCTCAGGTTTACAGAACTGAAGAATCTCTAAACGAAGCGCTTGACAAGATCAAAGAACTTCGTAAGAGATACGAACACATTCAGGTTCAAGACCGCGGTATGAGATTCAACACCGATCTACTAGAAGCTATCGAACTAGGTTTCTTGCTTGACCTAGCAGAAGTTCTTGCCTTCACTGCCCGTGAGAGAAGAGAGTCACGTGGTGGTCACTTCCGTGAAGACTACGAGACTCGTGACGACGAGAAGTTCATGGTTCACTCAATGGCATACAAAACAGAATCTGATATCAAGATTGACTGGAAGCCAGTAACTATTACCAACTACCCACCAATGGAGCGTAAGTACTAATGAGCACTGCAGTTGAATCAGTAAAGGAAATCGCAGAGGTTCCTTCTTTTCAGGTGACCCTGTTCGTTCGTCGCTTTGATCCAGAGAACGATGCTGAGCCTAAGTGGCAGGACTTCGATGTCACTGTGTTTGGAACTGATCGAGTTCTTGATGCACTGCACAAGATCAAGTGGGAACTAGATGGCTCACTAACTTTCAGAAGATCATGTGCTCACGGTGTCTGTGGTTCAGATGCTATGCGTATCAACGGTAGAAACAGATTGGCTTGTAAGACTCTGATCAAGGATCTAGATATCACTCAGCCAATCTATGTTGAACCAATCAAGGGTCTAAAGGTTGAAAAAGACCTAGTAGTAGACATGAACCCGTTCTACCAGGCATACAGAGATGTGAAGCCTTTCCTTATCGCTTCAGACTCCCCAACCAAGGAACGCATCCAGTCACCAGAAGACAGAGCTCGATTCGATGACACCACCAAGTGCATCCTCTGTGCTGCCTGCACAACTTCTTGCCCAGTGTTCTGGACTGACAACCAATACTTTGGTCCTGCAGCTATCGTGAATGCACACCGTTTCATCTTTGACTCAAGAGATGAAGCAGCAGAGGTCAGACTAGACATCCTGAACGATAAAGAAGGTGTCTGGCGATGCCGCACAACCTTCAACTGCACCGAGGCTTGCCCTAGAGGTATTGAAGTAACAAAGGCTATTGCCGAGGTCAAGCAAGCCGTTCTTCGCGGTCGCGCCTAGCCTGAGAAATTACTAAAAACGTAACTGTTTTTAGTGTTGTTCTCAGAGCCTAGGCATAGAGTTAAAGCATGTCCGAACACGATTGCAATCCGAATGCTAGAGAAGCCAAAGAAACCCTAGGGCTTTCTCGTCGCAACTTCTTTGCAGGTGTCGCTCTCGCAGCCTCCACACTTGGACTATCTACTATCGCAACATCAGCTCAAGCAGCCAGCAAGAAATACAAGGTTTGTGCAACTAAAGACATCAAGGTCGGTGGTGGAAGCATCTTCACGATTTCTGCAGCAGGCGGTCGACAAGTCTTGATCACTCAACCAAAAGCCGGTGTCTTCAGAGCGTTCAACCCTGCCTGCACCCATGAGGGTTACCGTATCGGCAGCATCAGCGGCACCAACATTATCTGCAAGAAGCATGGCGCAACTTTTGACACCTCAACAGGCAGAGCCACTAGAGCCCCCGCGAGCATCCCGTTGCAGAAATACACTCTGACAGTTGAGAACAAGAATATTTTTATAACCCTTAGTTCCTAAGGGCTCTAACCAAACTAGGTAATAGAGCTGGTGACAGAGACAAACTTGTCACACCATATTCAATAAACAACTTGGCTGACTCTGGATCTCCTGCAGCCTCACCACAAATCCCAACTGGTTTAGACGCTTCTCTTGAACTTGAAACAACTCGCTCAATCAAACCCAGTACTTCTGGTTTCCTAACATCGCTAAGTGCGATTGCTGAGTTCACTCGATCTAAGTTCAAGGTGTATTGAGTTAGGTCGTTAGTTCCGATACTGACGAAGTCAACAGTTTCTAATATCTCATCAAGCACCTCTTGCTGACAGACTTCAGGAACCTCAATCATCACTCCGACATTTTTCAAACCATAGCTCTTAGCCAAATCAACAAACGCTTTTGCATGCTTACTGCTGGTAATCATCGGAGCCATCACCCAAAGCTCTGTTTCTAGGTATCGTCTTGAACTCTCAGCGAGTGCTTCCAACTGAGTTTCTAAAACTTCAATGTTTGCAAGTAATGCTTGGAATCCTCGGTTCGCATACTTACCGCTTTCGGTAAGTGTCAGGAAAGGAAGTGGTTTATCGGTATCTAGATCTAGTACTCGAACAATTACTCGCTTACCAGGAAATGCAGAAAGCAATCTTGAGTATTCAAGAATCTGCTTCTCAAGAGATGGTGCCTGCTTCTCCCCCAAGAAAAGTAGCTCTGTCCTAAATAGACCGACCCCTTGAGCCCCAAAGGCTAGAGCAGATTCTGCTTCAGAGGAAGAACCTAGGTTTGCATAAAGATCAACTGGTAACCCGACTGTGCTCAGCTGATCTAGTTGTGAACTCTTCGTTACAGCTTCCCTGTATTGCTTCAGTTCAGCCTGATCTGGATTCACTAAAACCTGGCCACTACTGGAATCAACAATTACCTGATCCTCAGGTTGGATGAACTCTGAACCTAGAACTGAAACAACAGTCGGCAGATTCGCAGCCCTCGCCAAGATGGCCGTGTGAGAAGTCGCACTGCCAGTACTGGTAATCAAACCAACAATTGAACTATTTGCCAGTCTGCTCATTTCCAAAGGTCCAACAGAATCTGCTACCAGAATAAAAGGTTCGGTTGGGAAATCCACTTGACCTTCGCCACTCAAGACTTGAATTACACGATTCCCAAGTTCTTCGATATCTGTCGCTCTAGCTGCAAAGTATTCGCCTAGTGATGCGAGTGCTTTTGCTGCGCCTGCAAAAGCACCTGAAACTGCGCGCTGAGAGTTAGCGCCATCAGCTAAACGCTCTTTTATTCCAGCAAGCAGTGAAGCATCACTCAGGGTGAGTTTCATAGCTTCAAGAATTGAAGCTGCTTCTGGATCAGCGTTTTTAGCGCTCTGGCCTAAATCTTTTTCAACCTGGGCGATAGCGGCACTAATTGCCATCAACCCTCTAGCGCTACCAGCCTTATCGCTATCCCAAGGCACATATTTAGCGCTGGCGTATTTGAAAGCACGGCCAATGGCAATGCCTGTGCCAACACCGGCACCAACTAATACGCGTTCACTCACCAGACAAGTCTAAGTTCACCTTAAACTTGTCCCATGCCTAAAGCCTTAGTAAAAGTAGCGACCATCAACGTCAACGGTGTTAGAGCCGCATACCGTAAAGGCTTTGCTGAGTGGGTGGCAGCTGAATCTCCAGATGTCATCGCCCTGCAAGAAGTTAGAGCAGAAACCACAGATCTCGAAGAGATCTTCGCTGAGATGCCAGGTGGGCCTTGGCACATCCTGCACGACAACGCTTCAGCTAAAGGCAGAGCTGGTGTTGCTGTTGTCTCTAAGGTCAAAGCCGTTTCCTCTAGAACAGAGTTAGGCCCTAAGGCTTTTGATAGTGCAGGCCGTTGGCTTGAAGCAGATTTCAAGATTGGGGCTAAGACCTTCACAGTTATCAGCACCTACGTTCACTCAGGTGAAGTCGATACTCCTAAACAAGTTGAGAAATACAAGTTCTTAGATGCCATGACTAAGAGAATGGCAACACTTAGAAAAGAAGATGGGCTAACCGTTGTGGTTGGAGATCTAAACGTTGGTCACACCGAACTAGATATCAAGAACTGGAAGGGTAACCTCAAGAACGCCGGTTTCCTTCCAGAAGAACGTGCATACTTTGACACCTGGATGCACAAACAGGGCTGGGTAGATCTAGGTAGAGAAGCACACCCTGAAACCCCTGGACCTTACACCTGGTGGTCATTTAGAGGTCAGGCTTTTGATACTGACACTGGTTGGAGAATCGACTACCAGATTGCACTCCAAAGCTTGCAAAGCTAGCAAGTAATTACAAGGTGCACAGAGCAGCTAGCTATGACACCCGTTTCACAGACCATTCCCCTGTAGTTGTTGAGTACGCTATCTAACATGACTGGCAAACCGAATCTTCTAAGTGGCATGCAGCCAAGTGCGTCTTCACTTCACCTTGGCAACTACCTAGGCGCACTAGTCAACTGGGTAAACATGCAGAGAGATTTCAACGCCTTCTATGTAATTGTTGATCTTCACGCCATCACAGTTCCTCAAGACCCTAACGAACTTAGAACCAACACCAGAAGAACCGCTGCTCAATACATCGCAGCAGGCATTGACCCTCAGGAATCAGCACTATTTGTGCAAAGCCACGTTCCTGCTCACGCAGAACTAGCTTGGGTTCTTAACTGCATCACCGGTTTCGGTGAAGCAAGTCGCATGACTCAGTTCAAAGACAAGTCACAAAAAGCAGGAAGCGATTCTGCTTCAGTTGGACTCTTCACATACCCAATCCTGCAAGCAGCAGACATTCTTCTTTACCAACCAAAAGCAGTTCCAGTTGGCGAGGACCAAAGACAGCACCTAGAGCTAACCCGTGACCTAGCCGAAAGATTCAACTCAAGATTCGGTAAGACCTTCACAATGCCTGAAGCTCAAATCCTGAAAGAAACTGCAAAGATCTACGACCTGCAGAATCCAACTGCCAAGATGTCTAAGTCTGCAGCGAACCCTAAGGGTCTTGTAAACCTAATGGACGATGACACCACTATTGCCAAGAAGATCAAGAGTGCAGTTACCGACACCGAGGCTTCAATCAGAGTCGACTGGGAGAACAAGCCAGGTGTCTCAAATCTCCTTTCTATTCACTCCTCAGTCAGCGGCGAATCCTTACTCTCCCTAGAAGAGCGTTTCGCTGGAGCTGGCTACGGAGTTCTCAAGTCTGAGGTTGCCGATGTAGTCGTAAACGCCTTAGCCCCAATCAGGGACAGGGCTAACGAGCTAATGAGCGACACAACTGAACTCGACCGCTTGCTTGCCTCAGGAGCCGAAAAGGCCCGAACTGTCGCGGAAGCGACGCTGGCCGATGTCTATGAAAAAGTCGGGTTTATCCGAGCCAAATAGGCTTCGCTGACTTATCCAAATCGTTATCTCAAATTGTGAGAACGATACCCCTATCTCTGGAAACCTTTACTAGATTTATCTGGGGACGTAAATGATGTCCCACAAATAACCGAGGAGATAAGTAATGAGCTTTAATTCAAAGCGCGCTGTAGCTGCTGTAGCAGCTGTAGCTCTATCATCGCTATTCCTAGCAGGTTGTTCGTCATCGAGCGACAATGCAGGAGGCGACTGTGACGCGTACTCAGAGTATCTGGGTCACGAGGGCACAACAGTAGAAATCTATACAACCATCATCGATCCAGAAGCTGCTCTTTTCCAAGAGTCACTTGTTGAGTTCGAAGAATGTACTGGAATCACAGTTAACTGGAACGGAACTCAGGAATTTGAAGCTCAGATTTCAGTTCGCGTTGAAGGTGGAACTGCTCCAGACCTAGCAATTTTCCCACAGCCAGGTCTTCTAGCTAAGTTTGCTGACACTCTAGTTGCTGCACCAGATGCAGTTAGCGCGTCAGTTGACGAGAACTACTCACCAGACTGGAAGAACTACGGAACCGTTAACGGAACCTTCTTCGCTGCTCCTCTAGGTGCAAACGTGAAGTCATTCGTTTGGTACAACCCGAAGGTATTCGCAGACAACGGCTACACCATCCCAACCACTTGGGACGAACTACTAACCCTGTCTGACAAGATTGCCGCTGATGGCAAGATTCAGCCTTGGTGTGCTGGTTTCGGTTCTGGTGAAGCTACCGGTTGGGTCGGAACTGACTGGATGGAAGACATCATGCTTCGTACCGCTTCAGCTGAGACCTACGACGCGTGGACCACTCACGGAATTCCTTTCAACGACCCAGCTGTTGTAACCGCAATTGGTGAAGCTGGCAAGATCCTGAAGAACCCTAAGTATGTTGGTGACGTTGCTTCTATCGCAACAACCACATTCCAGGATGGTGGAGCAGGAATTGTTGACGGTACTTGTGCAATGCACCGCCAGGCATCATTCATTGGTGGAATCTTGGCTGCTGACCACGGAGCAGAAATTGTTGAGCCTCAGACACATCAAAGGAAAACGGAATCTCAGTGTTCTACTTCCCTGGTACATCTGCTGACAACAAGCCAGCTCTTGGTGGTGGAGAGTTCGTTGGAGCTTTCGCAGACCGTCCAGAAGTTGCTGCACTTCAGCACTACCTAACCACTCCACTATGGAACAACAAGAAGGCTGCTCTTGGTGGATGGTTCTCAGCAAACAAGGGACTGGACGAGGCTAACGTAGCTGACCCAGTAAACAAGGTTGCTGTGCAGATCCTAAAGAATGCAACTACCTTCCGTTTCGATGGCTCTGACGTTATGCCAGCTGCTGTTGGTGCAGGTACATTCTGGAAGGAAATGACTGCTTGGGTCGCTGAAGACAAGTCCGACATGGACGTGCTTGACGCTATCGAAGCTTCATGGCCAACTAACTAATTAGGATAGAAATACCCTAGAAATGGGGTGTGGCGGTCACTTTGTGAAAGCCACACCCCATCTTCATTAAGTCAGGAACACATGCTACACATCCCTTTTGCGGCGGGAAGAAAAACACCTTGGGAAGTCATCTACCCAAACCTCTTCCTACTGATCATTTCGCTTGTTGTCTTCGCAGCAATCATTTATCTAGTTTTTCTAATCGCTTCTAGAGCATCAGTCAGGGTTCAGGAATGGCTCAAGTATGTGGTGTTCCTGGTGCCGGCAACCCTCTTACTTGTAATTGGTTTGGTCTATCCAACCTTTAGAACAGTTCTAATGTCATTCATGAATGATGACAGCACTGAGTTTGTTGGCTTAGATAACTACGTCTGGTCATTCACAATCCCAGAGATTCTTATCGTGCTGAGAAACACAGCCATCTGGGTATTTGTTGTCCCTATTGTTTCAACCTTGCTGGGACTAGCTATCGCATACATGACCGACCGCATGAAGAGAGCTGCTGTCGTCAAGTCACTTATCTTCTTACCAATGGCGATTTCATTCGTTGGTGCCGGTGTGATCTGGAAATTCATCTACGACTACCAGCCAAACCTAACTAAACCAGACATAGGTCTTTTCAGTGCCTTGTCTAAATCAATTGGCATAGACCCGCCGAACTGGCTTCTAGAAGCTCCGCTAAACACATTTCTTCTTATCGTTGTTATGGTCTGGATCCAAACCGGTTTCGCAATGGTTGTGCTTTCAGCTGCAATGAAGAACGTACCTGAAGAGGTCGTTGAGGCAGCAATGCTAGATGGTGCCGGAGTATTCAAGACCTTCATTAGAGTGACCATCCCGATGATTAGAGCAACCATCGTTGTTGTCTTGACCACCATCTCTATCGGAACACTAAAGGTATTCGACATCGTTAGAACAATGACCGGTGGTAACTTTCAGACCAACGTTATTGCTAACGAAATGTATTCGCAGACTTTCAGACAGATGAACTACGGTCACGGTAGCGCTCTCGCGGTTATCCTCCTGGTCTGTGTGATCCCGATCATCGCATACAACCTGCGACAACTGAAGATTGAAAGGACGGAGCGCTAATGAAAGCTCCTAAGAAAGCAAGAGACGTCTTCTCATCTCCAATCGCTTCAGCTGCTGCAGTAATCATTGCTGTTATCTGGACTATCCCTACCTTTGGTCTTGTTAGTTTCATCTATCCGTCCAGAGCAAGGACATCAACGCAAACGGTTGGTGGAACTTCTTCCTGCAACCAAATGTCACC
>RFNI01000105.1 GCA_009927245.1 Actinomycetota bacterium
TTATCTGCAAACAGCGCTAGAACTACTTCCCCATCAACTTTGGTGAGCCTCTGTTGCAGCGCATTACCGTCACTGGCACTCAACTTGGTGACACTTACCTGTGCAGCGGTCTTCTCGTTGAAGGCACCCACACCTGCTCTAAAAGCTTTGTTGAGTTCGTCTGAATTGAAGTATCCATCTTGTATGACTAAAAGGACTCTGCCGTTAGTTGCTTTAGCGGCTGCTGCAAAGCCAGCCAACGCCGCTCCGCTCTTTAGATCATCAGCAACCCATCGAACATTTGCCGGTTGGTTAGCTGGAGAATAACCGCCAACGGTCAGGGCCACCATGAATTGGTGCTTTGCAGCGAAAAGAGAAACTTCGGTGTTCAAACGATCTTCTGCTGATAGGAAGTATGCACAGCCACCTTGGAGACTTGAGAACAGCAAAGACTGTATTTCTGAAGAACCAGAGTTGTTAGGAACTACAACCTCTTTAACGTTTAGCCCGTACACAACCTTTGCTTCAACCAAGTCATTGGCTAGCTGATTAACTGGTGATCCAGGAACGTCCGATTTATACGTAACAAGGCATGAACTTGTCTTAGCTTTGTGAGTTGGAGTTTCATTTGTTGAACTTGCGCAGCCAGATAGGGATGCGACCAGCAGGCTCGCTCCAACAAATATGGCTAAGGGTTTCATGAACTTTTCCTAGAGAACGTCGCTGTGGCCGGTGTTCTTCAGCGCATCCACAAGGTTCTTTACCTTTTGAGCATGCTCTTTAGTAGTAATAAGGAGTGCATCTGGAGTATCGACCACGATTACATCCTCTAGACCAATAAGGGCGACAAGTCTTCCTGTCTCGCTGATCAAGATTCCGTTTGACTTATCAGATAAGACTTTGGCATCACCGAGAACGGCTAGGTGATTACGCTTTCCTCCAGATTGCAATTCAGCAATGGCTGCAAAGTCTCCAACATCGTGCCAACCGAAGTGTGCCGGAACTACAGATACCAAACCTGAAGCGGCTGCAGGCTCTGCCACCGAGTAGTCGATAGCGACCTTCTTTAGCCCTGGCCAGATCTCTTCAAAAGTTCTCGCTTCTGACTCTGTGTTCCAAGAATCGGCTAGTTCCATTACCTTGCTGTGCAGTTCAGGTTCTGTCTTCGCAAGGACCTCTAATAAAGGGATGCTGGGGCAATGAACATTCCAGCGTTCCAGAGATACTTACCAGACTGGACATATTCTCTGGCTCGTTCAATGTTTGGCTTCTCGACGAAGTGCTCGACTTCTCTAGCAGTAGCTGCCGAATCGATCTTTGCTCCGAGCTTGATGTATCCAAATCCAACTGAAGGCTCAGTTGGCTGAATACCGATGGTGACAATCTTTCCGGTAGCTGCAACCTCAACTGCTTCACGAACACAGTTTCCAAATTGTTCGTTGTCAGTAATAACATGGTCCGCTGCAAATGAACCAATGATCACATCTGGTTCACGCTTCATCAGCACCGCTGCTGCTAGCGCGATAGCAGCAGTTGAATCCTTAGGGCTTGGTTCAAGAATCAGGTTAAGACGATCTAGTTCAGAGCATTGCTCAGTCACTGCTTTGCGGTGAGCAACACCGGTAACAACCAAGATGCGCTCTGCTCCAGATAGTGGAGCAAGTCTGTCCCAGGTGTCTTGGAGAAGGGTCTGACCAGACCCGGTTAGGTCGTGGAGAAACTTAGGAGCTGACGCTCTAGATAGTGGCCAAAGCCTGCTACCGATACCCCCGGCTGGAATTACTGAAAAGAAACGAGCCATCGGCTCTCTCTGGTTGCTCATAACTTAAAACCCTAACCCAGATGCCTTGAAACGCTCGTTTCGTTAATCTGCACAAGTTATCATTAAGGCATGCTCGGCCCGAAAAATCGGAGCCAATCTAGGAGGAAATTAAGTGGTATCTCGACCTGCCGGAACCTTATATCGCGGCAAATTGGGCATGTGGAGCTGGGTTCTGCACCGTATTACCGGTGTTGGCATCTACTTCTTCTTACTTGTGCACATCTTGGATACCGCTCTGGTCCGCGTCAGCGTAGAGGCCTATAACTCTGTAGTTGCGTCCTATAAGACCGACATCATCGGTTTGGCTGAAATCGGCTTGGTTGGAGCTATCCTCTTCCACGGTTTTAACGGTATTCGCATCATTTTGATTGATTATTGGCGCAAGGGCGCTAAGTATCAAAACCAGATGTTCTGGGTTGTCCTAGTTATCTGGACAGTCTTGATGGCTGGCTTCATTCCTCGTCAAATCATGCACATCTTTGGAGAGTAGTCATGGCCATAGTTATTGAACAACCAGATGCACCGCGCTCAAGAAAGAGCGCTCAGTGGGAGAAACGCGCTTGGATCTTCATGCGTATTTCAGGTGTCCTACTTCTAGTTCTTATCATCGGTCACCTTTCAGTGAACCTAGTTCTTCCTGAGCGTGGAGTGAAGGCAATTGACTTCGCATTCGTTGCAGGTAAGTGGGCAGATCCGTTCTGGCAGGTCTATGACGGTCTAATGCTTTGGCTAGCTCTTATCCACGGCACAAACGGCATGAGAACACTGGTCAACGACTACACCGAAAGAGAGTGGCTTCGTAAAGCTTGAACATCACTCTTTGGGTTACCGCAGGACTACTAATCCTTCTAGGAACTTTGGTTATTACAACTTTCGATCCTTGCATCGACCCAGAAGTCCACACCTACCTACCTGATCTTGTTTGCAAGGGCTAAAGGAAAAAATTGTCAGAAGTAAAAGTTCATCACTATCAGTATGACGTTGTAATTGTTGGCGCCGGTGGCGCTGGTATGCGTGCAGCTATCGAAGCTGGACCGCACGCTAAGACCGCTGTTATCTCAAAGCTCTTCCCAACCCGTTCACACACCGGTGCAGCTCAGGGTGGTATGGCAGCAGCTCTAGCGAATGTTGAAGAAGACTCTTGGGAATGGCACACCTTCGACACAGTTAAAGGTGGCGACTACCTAGTTGACCAGGATGCAGCAGAAATTCTTGCTAAAGAATCTGTTCAGGCTGTTATCGATCTAGAGAACATGGGTCTTCCTTTCAACAGAACTCCTGATGGCAAGATCGACCAGAGAAGATTTGGTGGTCACACCAGAGATCACGGTAAAGCACCAGTTAGAAGATCTTGTTATGCAGCAGACCGTACCGGTCACATGATTCTGCAGACCCTGTATCAAAACTGCGTAAAGCTAGGTATCGAGTTCTATAACGAGTTCTATGTTCTAGACCTAGTGATGAACACTGTTGATGGAGTTGAAAGACCAGCAGCTGTTGTTGCTTATGAACT
>RFNI01000014.1 GCA_009927245.1 Actinomycetota bacterium
CCAGCCATAATCTCTCTAAGTACGCTGGTTGCTTTGTCTTCTTGAACAGGATCTTCGAGTTTCACTTTTTTAGCACTCATGCTGCGATACCTGCCATCATCTTTCCAAGCTTTTCACGAGTCGTCTTGGCATCAACAATTCCAACAATCTTGCCTCGATACATAACTGCAATACGGTCAGCTAGAGCCAATACTTCATCTAGCTCGGTTGAAATAATGACCACAGTCTTACCCGCATCACGAGCAGCAATAATCTGCTCGTGAATAAATTCAATAGAACCAACATCCACTCCACGGGTTGGTTGAGAAGCAACCAAAACCTTTAGTTCACGACTTAGTTCACGGGCAACGACAACCTTCTGCTGGTTACCTCCCGAGAGTTGCTTAGCCAAAGTAGTTGCAGACGGAGTTCTGATATCAAACTCTTCGATGAGCTCATCGGCAATGCGGTCACGGGTTGCAAAGTCAATTTGGTATCCCTTAGAAAATGGAGACCCAAATGAACCATCAAGCATTAGGTTCTCAGCGATTGTGAAATCCCCTACTAAACCATCCTTCTTGCGGTCCTCTGGAATGTATCCAAGACCTGCTTCAAGAACTTCACGAACGGTGCTCTTAGTTAGATCCCGACCAGCAACTTCAATGCTTCCGCTGTGAATTTTACGAAGGCCAAGGATTGCCTCTGCTAACTCAGTCTGACCATTTCCTTGAACACCAGCGATAGCTAGAACTTCACCATCTCGAACCGTGAAGCTCACTCCATCAACCATCTGATGTTGACGGTCATCTAAAACAGTTAGGTCTTTGATAACTAGAGTTTCTGCACCAACCTTGACTGGCTTTCGTGTGACGTTTAGATCAACTTCTCTACCAACCATCAGCGAAGCTAGCTCGCTAGCACTTGATTTGGGTGAAGGCGATGCAACCACCTTGCCCTGGCGGATAACCGTGATTCGGTTAGAGACCTGCTGAACTTCACGAAGTTTGTGAGTAATGAAAATGATTGAGGTGCCAGTCTTGGCTAGACCTCTCATGATATCCATGAGCTCATCTGTTTCCTGTGGAGTCAACACCGCTGTTGGTTCATCTAGACTAAAACTTTGGCATTTCTGGCAAGTGACTTAATTATTTCAACTCGCTGCTGTGCTCCAACTGGAAGATCTTGGATCTTTGCATCCGGGTCTATTTCGAATCCAAAACGGTCAGAAATTTCTTTGACTAGTTCGCGAGCTTTATCTAGGTCAAGGCCACCGATCTTTGAAGTTGGCTCGTGACCGAGAACAACGTTTTCAGCGACAGTAAAGACTGGGATAAGCATGAAGTGCTGGTGCACCATTCCGATACCAGCAGCCATCGCATCGCCAGGGCCATTGAATTTAACTGGTTGGTCATCGATAAGGATCTGACCTTCATCAGGTTGCAGTAGACCGTAGAGAACGTTCATCAGGGTTGATTTACCCGCACCGTTTTCACCCAGCAAACTATGGATTTCACCTGGCTCTAGGGTGAGGCTGATGTTGTCGTTGGCGGTAAGAGTACCGAATCTCTTAGTGATGTTACGCAGCTCTAGTTTCATGGCAGACTGCTGGCTCCTTTGCGCATCCGTGGGTCTAATCTATCTCACCCAAGAGATATCTATTTAAAGCAGAACTGCCGGGGTTCTCACCCCGGCAGTTCCAATTATTTACTTATTAGCTAAGTGGGTTGATTGAACCATCGATGATTCCAGCCTTAAGCTCGTCGAGCTTAGTCTTTAGGTCACCTGTGATGAATTCAGTCTCTGACAGAGCAGTTCCGTCGTTAGCCAAAGTACCGGTGTATGCCTCACCAGTGAACGCGGTCTTGTCAACTGCGCCAGCCTTGATGATGTCGTATACAGCCTGGGTCATGCGCTTCTCGATAGAGGTCAACATCTTGCCCTTGTACTCGGTCTAGAAGGCTCCAGTTCTTGTCCACACCGATCATCTTTGCATCGACACCAGCTTCGCTGATTGCCTCTGAAAGAGCACCGAACTGGTCTCCACCAACAGGTAGAAGAACGTCAGCGCCTGCCTGGATCTGTCCAGCAGCAATGGTCTTACCAGCTGCGTCGTTAGGTGCGAAGCCACCGATGAAGTCACCCTTCTGAGTGGTTGCATCCCAACCAACAACGGTTACAGGAGTTCCGGTCTCAGCCTCGTATGCCTTAGCACCGTAGTAGAAGCCGTCCATGAATGCAGTAACTGCACCAATCTGTAGACCACCGTAAACACCAACAACCTTTG
>RFNI01000245.1 GCA_009927245.1 Actinomycetota bacterium
TGGGGAGAACACTATTACGGTTACTGTTACTGCTGCTGATGGTGAGGCGACAGCTGAGTATGTGATTACAGCGACTGTTGAGGCAACAGTATCCGGTACTGAGGTCGGTGTGAATTCAATTACCGTCGCTGGTAAAGATGGACTAGCCGGCAACGTTGAAGTGGGTATTGGAACAAGAGCGGTCCGAGTAATCGTTGAAACAACAGACCCATTCGCTTCATTTACGGTTGATGGTAATACAGACCTTCAGCCTGGTGAGAACACAGTTACAATCACTGTGACAGCAGCCGACGGAGAGACCACTGCAGAGTATGTAGTAACCGTGGTTATTCCTGAACTTTCTGATGACACAAGTACTGAATTACTAACTGTGAATGGTCTCGAAGTTGGCGATGGTGACTCGATTGACTTGGCTTCAGGTACGTCCCGGGTGAGTGTCAAGGTGGTGACTACAGACCCTCTTGCTAACTTCGTTATTTCCGGCGATGGAAAGAAACTAGGCTCACCTCTTCAAGAGGGTGAGAACTCGTTGGTGATTACAGTGTTTGCACAAAATGGAGATAGCGCTGACACAACAATTACTCTGAACGTTCTCACGCTCAGCACTAACACTGATCTTGCTGAAGAAGACCCTCTGAAAGTCAATGGAGAAGTCGTCGATATTGAACTTCTTGATCAAGCTACTGGCTACCTAAACCTACCTCTGAGCGCAACTCGAATTAGCGTTGGAGTTAAGGCAGCTGATCCAGGTGCTGATGTTTTCGTGAATGACAAGACGGTTTGGCCAACGCTAGCTAGACAGTTCAGCGTTGAAAAGGGTGTCAATCTGATTTCTATCCAGATTGTTCCGCCGGCTGGTAATAGTTTTGCAAAGACCTACGTCTTGAAGGTCTATGTGGGTGGTGCAGATGCAACATTGAAGAGTGCGAAGGTAAACAACACAGCGGTGACTTTCAATGCAGACAAGGCTGCGGTACTAGCTGGTGAACTTCCAAATGGAACCAAATCTGTAAACATTTTTGCCGAGCCTACAGTGGCTCTAAAGTCAGGTAATACTCCAGGAACCAAGGTTGAGTTCGATCCAGCGGCTTCCACGACTGCTACCGCCAACACATACAAAGTAGATGGCTTGGTCACAGGTGAAAACACCGTCACTATTACTGTGACACCTGGTGACGAGAACGTTGAAGCAGGCGTCTACACAATTACAATCAACGTCGCTCGTTCTAGCGACAAGAGATTGAAGACTCTATTAATCAACGGCGCACCAGCAGCTCCTGGTTCAACAATTCTGCTTCCGGTGGGCACAGATGCTGTTGAAGCGGAAGCTGATACAGAAAGCGAATTTGCAACCTACGAGATTACAGGCCTTGATGAGATCTTGACTGGTGTCAATACAGCAGTTGTTACTGTTACTGCTGAAGATGAAACGACTCAGAAATACAATGTCACACTGATTGTTCCTAAGGCTGCTGACACCATTGTTGTTACCTTCCCTAAGGTAGGTGTCTTGACTGTTGATGCGAAGACTAACAAGCCAGGTAACACAATAATTACTAACCAGATAAAGAAGATTGGTGCCGGCACTGTGGTCAAGGTAGTTATTACGAATAACTTCCTAATCGCCAAGGACAAGCCAACTGCTGGACCTGCACGTGCAGCAGCTGTTCAGAAGTATCTGCAGTCTCTGACTACTAAGGGAATCAAGACAGCCTCATACTCAACAGTTGCTGGAGCAAAGACTCAAAAGGGTACAACAGTAACGATTTACTACTACTAGTTCATGTATTTGTAGTAGATCTTTACAACGTCTGAGCTTCCGCTGGTAGTTACTACCTTCTTCAAACCTGACACTTTTACTCCGGCCGCCTTGAGGCTGCTAGAGATCAAGTCGGCTCGTTTCGAAAGCAAAATGCGAGAGTTAGTGAGAGACATGTTCTTTGGCTTGGCCATAGTGATGGTCAAGTTCAGATTAACCGAGTCAAGGAACTTGCTCTTTAGCTGAGACACCCGGGTCATAGCCGCCTTAGGCATCTTTGTGCTGTTGGGCAAGTAACTTAGTGCGCTAGTTCCAGAGCGGTTAGTGAGCTTATAGAGGGCCACCTCGTGGCTACCTACGTGAAGGCCATTCATCGAAGTTACCTGCACCGAAGTGATGTTCAATCCCGGGCTTAAATTTTCTGTAACAACAGTTTCCCCAGTTGCATAAGTCTGGAATGGTATGGCTGTTAGTTCAACGTTGTCAGATTCAGGCTGAACTTGAATTACTCCTGAAGCAGGGTGTAAAGCGCCATCCACTGATACTTTGCTGATTCCTGTGTCCCATTCGCGAACTTGGTTAGAAAGAGAATTGTATTGATTCCTGATGTTCCAGATTGTCCATTGTTGGTGGTCAGCCGCAGCGCCAATGCCAGGCCCCCAAGGGTCAGCAATTATGTCCTCACGGATAGCTGCGCTGACATCCACCGCCATCGCGTCTAGCTTTAGGGAATCAGCAGCTCTCGACACATCAGCCATTGACTGCAAATACATCTCGCTACAGGCCACAGATCCTTGACATCTTTGGAACATCAGAGTTCCAGAGCCAAAGTAATCAATTCCACCATTCCAGGTTTGGTCAACACCCCAGGGCATCATATGTGCGTACCCATTTTCGTCAAAGGTGATGTAGTAGTTGTTGCGGTTGTATGGATAGCCATCCCAATGTCCCACGTAAGCTTCGGTTGCGATATCTAGAGTTATCTCTTTCATATTTGCGATTTGAGTTATTTCTTCCCACCATTTCTCACCGCTGAAGTTCGTCATCGTGTTCAGGAACTTAGTCAAGTCCTGCCGGTTGGTCTCAGATCCATCCTCCACTTGAAAATACGGTTCATAGCCCGAATAAAGTTCTGGGAAGTTTGGTACTCCACCTTTGTAGAGGTGTTTGTTATTTAGTCCCCAGCGCTTGAGCATGGTGGTGTCTACTGTTTCGACATTTAGATGGAGCCCGTAGTCTCGTCCGTTGAGTGTGACGTTGGCATAGCCGACTCTGGGCGTTGGCACACCAACGGCTCTGAAGAGCCGGTAGGTGAGAGCTTCGTGAATATAGCTTGGGTCTTGGACCATGTTATTCAGAGTGAATTTGGTAATACCAAAGAGCCTCTGCTTCTTTACAAAGGCATCCATCTTGATCTTGAAGGCAGCCTTGCCATAAACATCTCGCCAAGATCCCCACGCTCCCTTGAGATGGACACCGACTGTATAAGGGCCATAAACCTTGTTGTCCATCGTGAAACGCATGACGGTTTCGAGCCAAGGGCCTTCGTTATCCCAACTGACGTTTGGGTAGGTGAGACGATTGAAGTTTTCATTCGACATCTCTAGGTCAAAGTTGTTTACCTTGAGTGGATCAAAAACAACAGCCGCAGCATCCGTACCTTCAACATAGTTAGGGGCTTGTGAAGCTGACGCTGGACTCAGCAAACTACCAGATAGAAGCAAGATACTACTTATACCGATTCTGGAAAGCAGTTGTTTAGGTAGCATGTCTAGAGCCTAGCCAACTTGCTGGAATAGGCTAGAAACATCTAGGGAAAAAGCAGGAAGCATGCGCAAGGTAAAAGCATTAGCAGTTGTGGCATTGATTTCCAGCACTCTTCTGGTTAGCACCCCCAATGTTGCCCTAGCCGATAACTGTTTGCCAACGCCTTCGCTAACTACCGCACCTTCCAGTACCTCTTTGAGCTTAGGTTCTGGTGTTACTGCAAAGAGTTGGACATGGGCTCCCGGTTCTCAGGCTGAGGATGCCTCTTTGTCCCCTTTAGGGACCAAAGTGTCGGTAGTTGAAGGCAATCTCAGGTCAATCGACTTTGGTGTACTGCGTGAGGGAATACCGACCGTAAAAAGCTTAAAGCGCCTCTCAGAGGCCAATCCAAGGGCCTTAGCATCAATCAACGGTGACTACTTTGATTTTGATACCAACATCCCCTGGAATGCCATGATCGAAGCTGGAACTCTCACCTATTCGCCCGCAGGTGAGACTGGTGTGATCGGGATGGCCCAGAAGAGAGTGGACCCTGCAAGGGGCTATCGCACTACAGGAACCCTGACAGTTGCCACCAAGAAGTTCTCAGTAACAGGAGTAAACCAACTTAGCCCTGGAACTGAATCTATGGTGGTTTATTTACCTAACTCCTATAGACCAGTTCCACCTAAAGGGGATGCAACAGTTCTTATCAAGAATGGAAAGATCTATCGGGTCTACCCAAAAGGCGCGGCTATAAATGTTCGGACTGGAACTGTCATTCAAGCCAGAGGTGCTATCGCCAAAGTACTAGGACGTTTGAAATTAACCACCAAGATCAAATTGGTTCTTGCTAACCCGCCTCAGTATGAAACTCGAATGGCTGCAGATCGGGTGAAGACTGTTGGCACTATAGCCAACTCTGTCACGACTATGACTTTTGATGCTGTGAATTACAAAACAGTTAGCTCTAACGGGGCTACCATTTTTGACTCCAACTTCACCAACTCCCAAACTAGAGCTAGAACAACTCTGCGTATTGGTAAAGACGATCTTGGTCGTCAGGTAGTGAGAAACGTTTATTCCTCAGGAGCGGATATAACTGCTGGTTCAGGTGAATTAATCGTTCAGGCAAATGGAAACTCCGCAACCTTAGCTAGAAGGTTTAGAGCGGGCGACCTGGTAACAGTCAAATACGCCTACCAAGCTGAAGCTAAGACAACATTCATCACTGCAGCCGGCCGCGGGCCGCGCTTGGTTCAGAACTCTAAGTTTGTTTGGATCTGCTCACAACACAGTAAAGAGTTTCGACCTAGAACTGCTATTGGCTGGGACCAGGACGGCAAAGTCTGGTTTATCACCTCTAGCCGAGGCCAGGATGCTGCTGACTTTGGCTATCGTCAAGGTGGTTCCACTTCAGACCAAATCGGGCATTGGCTACAGAGCCTAGGGGCTACCGATGCCATCCTTTTGGATGGTGGAGGTTCAACCACCATGGTGATTAAGAACCCAGCCTCGTCCTGGCAGCGTTTCGATATCCCAGATTCTGGTTGGTATCGAGACCTTGCCAGTGGCTATAGTTTCCTAACCAAAGACTGATGGCTTTAGGCTTATCTACTGGAGGATAAAGTGTCTAATCGCGTATTGAGTTTCAGAGCAGCCTTGTTGCTCATCATTTCTTCAGCGGCAATCATCTGGCCTATCAGCTACTGGCTGCCACTACCGAACTATCTAGCAGTGCTGAACACCAGTGAGTATGAACAGTTCGCAACAACTCTTCGCGGCATTGTGATCGTATACATTTTGTTCTTGGTGATGAACATAGTTTCAGCAGTGCTGGCCTTCACCCGACTGGATTACCGCATTAGAGCCGCTCTTTTGGCTATCCCAACGCTTTCACTGGTCATCGCTCCACTTCTTTTGATCATTCCAAACGCTCAGCACTTTACTGACCGCGGTTACTTCACAGTTTTGCAAGCCATTTATCGTTTGCTTAGGTTCACAACCCCGTTATTGCTTGTGGCAGTACTTGTTGTGACTCTCCTATGTTTTGCACTAAACGTTTTTGCCCTGGTACTCATGTTTAGAGACAAGTCCGAGTCAATCGATGAGATGCCTAAGGAAACCAGGAAGGCTTACGCGACTCTAGCTGGCATTCTTTCGCTAGCAACTGTGGTTTCCCTTGTCTCCGGAGCAACCGCTGCGCAGAACAGAGAATTAGACCGCCAGGCTTGCGCTAAGTATGCAGCTCTTCCCGTTCCTGAAACGGATGAAGGTGTTCCAGTGTTCCTCTCTGACATTCAGCTCTATGGTGAAGCTGCTGGAACTGATCAGGTGAAGACCCCGATGGTTACTTTTGCTGAGAAGTCAAGACAGTACTACAGCCTCTATTACTCGGATGAGGAAACCAGCATTGACCTGGATGCCCTGCTGGTTGAGGTTAAAGCAGCAAAAGATCAGATTACTCAGGTCTGTACTGAATACAGCGTTGACTAGAAATGCTATTTGATTCCATAATCGGCTAAGGCCTTCTTGACCTTAGATTGCTGCACTCCAATGAACCTGACGCTTCTTGCCTGCTCATTTCGGATTTGAGTTAACAGGCTCGGGTTGGATTTGAACTGGGCCGCAAGGGTTGGGTCTATTACCTTTGCAGTCTTGGTCATCATATCCCCAAGCTTCATGCTTGTAGCTTTAGCCGAAACAGCCTTTAGCTTCAGTAAATACTGCGTGCGACAAGGCTTGTAGTTGATGCACTTCACATAGAGCATTCCTCGCTTGAGGTTCTTTGCCCATGGCTGATCTGCTCGCTCGGAGAGGAGTGGGTAGAAGAAAGAGTCGCCCAGAGTATCGGTCTGACGGTTCTCCCCAAAGGTTTGGTCAACACCCCATGGAATCATTGTGAACTTGTTTCTAGTACTACTTCTCAAGTAGTAGTTGTTGATGTCGGGTCCTGAGTATCCATCCCAATGACCTAGGAAACTCTCAACAGCAAAAAATGTAATCAGAGCATCTCGATCAAAGTATTCATTCATGCGTTCATACCAAACGGCCTGATCGGTTTCATTGGCTGCATCGATTAGTTCACCAAGATCGAACTTGTTTGGGGTAACTTTCCAGCCATAGTCAGCTAGGAACGCACCACTTTGCTCAACACCATCGTCATTACCGAGCTTGAAGTCTTTCATCGCAATACCCTCATAAACATGCTGCGTGATGTCTCTGAAGCGCTTAGCCATAAATATCTGATCTGGCTGCTCGATGTTTGCATACAACCCTCTGCTCACACCATTGACCATGACTTTAGCCCAACCGGTTTTAGAAGCAGGGATGTTCATGGCGTTGAAAAGCGCGTAAGCACCAAATTCATGAAGTTTGCTGGTGTCCTGAGTCATCGCATTCAGGGTCATTCTTCGAAGACCTAGGTAACCCTGCCCAGCGTCATCCTTCTTGAACCTAATTTTGAATGAAGGGGTGGCCCTTAGTGCAGACATCGAAGTGCTTCCCTTTAGTTTCACGTTCACATCCAATAACGGGCTTGATGCCGTATTTGAGACAATCTTTACTTGACCTGGGACATAGACCCTGAAGGTCTTTGGGTCATTTAGCGAGGTTACTGATGCCGCGGGGAGAGTGAGCTCGACTCGGAGGACCTTAGCCGGGTTATAGAGGTCTGCCAAAGTCAAGGTTGGGGCAGCACTAGCAGGGCTTACCCCTAGCGCGGCTGCTAGAAGTGCCCAGGTAACAAAGTGGGCAATAAACCTTGGATAGCCCGCCATTTTCTTCATTTGGGCTAGTCTAACCTTGTGACTCCTATTGATTACCCAACCCTTCTGGCAACTCTCAGCATTGACCTAGTGCTCCTTTACCTGGTGGCATATGTCTTCTTTTATAGACGTCACGGCCGTAGAGACGTCTTCGTTGCCATCTCCCTAGTCAACATCACCCTGTATGTATTGGGTGGAGCCTTAGGAACCTTCACAATCTCACTGGGCTTGGGATTTGCGCTATTTAGCGTTATTTCGATCTTTAGACTTCGTTCAGAGACTCTGGGGTGGAATGAGATTGTCTATCTACTTGTAGCTTTAGCCATGGGGCTCACCCTTGGACTTCCTGCCTACGACATTCCAGTGCAGACCATCTACGCTTCGATCCTTGCCTTGGCTGTCTATGTTGTTGATCACCCAAAGATACTCAAACCCAAGACTGTTCAAAAGTTCTCATTGTCAACTGACTACGTTGAGATTGATTCAGCGATGCTGAAGAGCCGTGTCGAAGAGCAGCTTGGGCACGCTGTTAGTTCAATCCGAGTTCGTTCAGTAACCACAAGCCCAGCAACCATGAAGATTGACGTGGAGGCTTAGTGTCTCCCAAGCCAACTAAAGGGTTTGAGTACTCTCAGCACCCACATATTGAAGCTAGGAAGTCGCAAGATCCAAGCCAACCGGATCCATTTGATTCAAAACCTAAGACGCTAAATGACCGTATCGGTTTTGCAATTACAAAGAGTGTTGGAACGATGTGGGCCGCCTACGTGTTCATCGCGCTCACACTGGTTAGCCTTCCAGCGGTAATCATTTCAGGAGACCCTGTTCTGATAATCGCTTGGATAGCCCAGACTTTCCTTCAGTTGGTTCTTCTTCCAGTCATCATTGTTGGTCAAAACATCCAAGCAGCTGCAGCCGAGAAGAGAGCAACTCTTACCTACCAAGATGCCGCTGCCGTTCTAGAAGAAGCCATCAAGATTCAGAAGCACCTAGATCACCAAGACAAATACCTAGAGCATCTAGTTGAACGTCTTGAACAGCTTGAAGTCAAAAAGCCTAAAACCAAATAATGCGTTTAGTTATAGCCGATTGCTCGGTCGACTACGCTGGTCGACTAAGCGCCCATCTACCTAGAGCCAGAAGACTTCTTATGCTCAAAGGTGACGGAAGCATTCTGATTCACTCTGAAACAGGTTCATACAAACCTTTGAACTGGATGAACCCACCTTGTAATTTCTCTATTCACGAACCAGAGGAAGAACACCTAAACGATGGTGTTATCTCCAGATGGAGAGTTAGCCAAGTAAAGACCGCAGACATTCTTTGGATTCAGATTTACGAAATACACCTAGATGTTGATCATGAACTTGGTAAAGACCCAGGTCTTATCAAAGATGGCGTTGAGGCTCACCTGCAGGAACTCCTCGCTGCACAGATAGACCTCATCGGTGAAGGAGCACAGCTCATTCGCCGTGAATACATGACCCCTATCGGACCTGTTGACATCTTGGCCAAAGATGCAACGGGTCAGACTGTTGCCATTGAGATTAAGCGCAGAGGCGAGATTGACGGTGTTGAACAGTTGACTAGGTATCTAGAGCTCCTCAACCGTGATGCTGCCATTGCTCCTGTTCGAGGTATCTTCGCAGCGCAGGAGATCAAGCCTCAGGCTGTCACCTTGGCCAAGGACCGCGGTATTTCCTGCTTGATTCTGGACTATGAGGCAATGCGCATAGATTCCTTCGACCCAGACTCGTTGTTTGGCTAGAAGATTACTTCTGGGGGATAGATTTGAACTACGAAGGCGTAAGGAGAAATGGTGAGTCTAGAAGACCGTAAAGTTTGGCGAGGTTTCGCAAGCGATAACTACGCGGGAGTTCACCCAGAACTATTCGAAGCCATGATGGCTGTCAACGAAGGTCATGAGAAGGCTTACGGTGATGACTTTGTCACCGGTGAGTTAACGAAAGTCTTCAAAGAACACTTTGGTTCTTCAGCAGAGGTATTTCCTGTATTCAACGGCACCGGCGCTAACGTAGTTGCGCTTGCAGCAGTGTTAGATCGCTGGGAAGCGGTCATCTGTGCTGAGACTGCTCACATCAATGCAGATGAAGGTGGAGCACCTGAGAAGATGGCGGGCATAAAGCTCTGGACCGTTCCAACTCCAGATGGAAAACTAACTCCAGAACTTATCAAGCCTCACCTTTTTGACATTGGCTCAGTGCACAGGGCTCAGATTGCTGCAATCAGTATCACCCAAACTACTGAACTAGGAACTCTGTATTCAGTTGCAGAAGTCAAAGCACTTGCTGAGTTCGCTCATGAGAACAACCTCGTTCTACACATGGATGGAGCAAGACTTTCGAATGCAGCTGCCGCACTGGATGCCAGTTTCAGAGCTTTTACGACGGATGCTGGTGTTGACCTGGTGAGTTTTGGTGGAACCAAGATCGGCGCTCTCGCTGCTGAAGCAGTAGTCGTGCTCAACTCTGAGCGATTGGCTAAATCGATTCCGTTCCTGAGAAAGACTTCGATGCAGTTGCCTAGCAAGATGCGTTTTGTCAGTGTTCAGCTAATGGCTCTTCTTGACAACGATTTGGCAATTAGAAGTGCTCGTCATGCCAATGCGATGGCTAAAGCTTTGGATGCTGGAGTTCGTGAACTGGCAGAGCTATCTGGTGGGAGAGTCAGTGTCCCAAACCCAACTCAGGCTAATGCGGTATTCCCATTGCTTCCAAGTGAGATTATTGAGACCCTTCAGGAGGAGTATTGGTTTTACCTCTGGGATCACAGGATTGGTCAGGTTCGTTGGATGTGTGCTTGGGATACTAGGCCTGAGGATGTCCAGGGACTACTTGATGCTTTGAGGAGTGCTCTAAAGGTTTAGGCTTAGAGCATGCAACCAAACAAAATCGCAATTACTGCTGCCCCCATTGCCCCTGTTCTTGCTGAACGCTGGAGCCCTAGATCTTTCAATAAAGATTACCTACTGACCCAGCACGAAGCCCTATCAATTCTTGAAGCTGGCCGCTGGGCACCATCATCTAATAACCTCCAACCTTGGAGATTTGCATACATCAGCAAGACTGATGAACTGCACGGAGCTATCTGTGAAAAAGGTCTTACTGGTTTCAACCAGTCTTGGGCACCGAACGCATCAGCACTGATTGTTGTTGCTGTTCAAGTAAACACAGCTGATGGCAAAGAGAACACTGGTAGAAAATACGATGCAGGACTTGCTGCGTCGATGATGGTTGTCCAGGCGCAGGAGCTTGGTCTACACACTCACCACATTGGTGGTCTAGTTCGCGAAGAGATTCTTGAACTACTAAAGCTTGATTCGAACTACGAGATTCTGACAGTTATTGCTGTTGGAAAGGTAGCACCTGCAGAAGAGCTACAAGGCCCTGCCTTTGAGCGTGAAGTTGCACCGCGAGTTCGACTAGAACTCGATGAGATCATGCTCTACGGAAAGCCGTAGTTGATTAGTTCATTAGCACCTGTATTCAAGACTGCAATCAGCGATCAGATAGTTGATTGGTTTCCTTCACTCGGAACTAACCTTTTCTACCTAGCTGTTTGGGGTTTGGTTTTTGCTGGCACAGGATTACTGATCGGTGCGTTCATTCCATTTATTACTGGTGACTCGTTAGTCTTTGCTGCTGGGTTAGTTGCTGCATCAACAAGCACCGGTGTAAACATTTGGGTGATGGCAACAGGTGTTGGTGTTGCTGCTTGGTTAGGTGA
>RFNI01000104.1 GCA_009927245.1 Actinomycetota bacterium
AACCCACGGTGGGCTTTCACCCACACAACTTTTCGAGAGTTGCACCTTCGGCCACTCGGACACGTCACCATGGTCAAGGTTACCCGATTCAGGCATACCTTTATATGGAGATTAAAGAATTGTGGGCTTCCCCGAAGGAAAGCCCACAATTCACTGGATCTAAGGGGATTAATCTACCTTGTAGTTGTCATCGCCAGTCGTTACGGTGACTGTTGACTTGTATCCAGGGTAGGTAGCTGTAACGCGGACCGAGATAGTTGCTCCCGCATCCTTGCTAGTTAGTCTGTAGCTTGCGGTGTTCTGGCCTAGAACTGCGCGGCCATTACGGTACCAGATGTACTTCACTGAGCTTCTGGCTACAGTGTTGTCATATCCTAGGAGCGCTGTCAATTTGGTTGTGCCATCTTCGATTATGGTAGCCACATCTGGCTGATCTAGAGTTCCGACCTTGATTGCACCGGCCTTTAGAGTGATTGAAGCATCTGCGTAGTTCACCAATGAGTATGTGACGACAGCAGTCAACTTCTTAGATACGTCAGCAGCAGTAATCTCGTACTCTGAATCTGTTTCGTTGAACAGAGCGACACCGTTGCGGTACCACTGGATGTTCTCATCAGCGTCCAAGTTGCTTGACTTACCTGAGGTGATGGTGATCTTCTCTCCCACCACGTAACCATTTGCTCCAGCTGCGATGCTTGGCTTTTCAGTGATTCGCAGTGTACCTGGGGTAACAGTTAGCAGCGCACTTTCCTTGTAAAGGGTTTCGTAACCGTCAAGTTCACCGGTTACTCTAGCCTTGACTGTCTCTCCAGCGTTCACATTTGACTCGTTGAGCACAAACTCTTCGCCGGTGACATCAGATAGCTGACCATCTACGTACCAAGAGATAGTGAGCTCAACTTCTGCAGTCCACTTCTTAGTAGCAACCTTTAGGGTGTTGCCAAGCTGTGGCTTGCCAGTGATGCCAGGTACAGATGCTAGTGGAATGATTCCGAGAGAAACATCTAGTGCTTGACCGATGTATGACTTGGTTACTCCTGCAACAGTCTGTGAAACCACAGGGCGAACAACAGCCTCGCCATAGTGTTCTGCAGTCAGTAGCAATCTGCTGGTGGTTGCACCTGAGATTAGCTCACCATCAAGCAACCACTGGTAGTTGAGCTTCGCTCCCTGAGGGAACCACGCTGCAACAGTAGCTGGGGTGCTCTTTGCGTATGTACCAACACGAAGTGTGTCAGTTGCTGGGTTCGAACCGCTTGTAACATCAAAGTCCTTAGTTGCAAGGATGTTGAATGTCTCTGCATCGCCAACAGTTACACCATCTTCAGCTGTGACAACAACAGTTACAGTCAAGAAACCTGAACCTGTGATCACACCGTTGGTTGTTGTTGCCCAGCCAATTGAGCCAGCAGTTGGAGCAACGGTAACCCGTGATGTTGCGTTTACATCTGCAGTGTCAATGTCGATAGAGATAACACCTGCAGTTACTTCAGTGAAGTCGCCCTCTTCTGAAATTGCCTCACCATTTACAAACTTGCCAGTGATTTCAGTTTCAGTTGATGCGGTTACAGTCACGGTAATTGTGTATGTGCGGGTCTTGTCATCTGCACCAGTTACAACCACGGTGATGGTGTTTGCTCCAACGTTTAGTCGGCTTCCGCCTGTCACTACATAGGTTGATCTTGTATCTGCGGTTTCAACAGAAACCTCAGCTGAGGCTGGGTGCTCGTCAAGAGAAACGCTTCCGTTCACACCAGTTCCGTTGGCGTCGAACACGACTGCCTCGCCGTTGACCTCAATAGCAGCTGAAAGATCTGCGTCGCCAACAAAAACAGTGAAGGTCTTTAGAACTTCAACGTTTTCTGGTGAGGTGTAAGTTACGGCAACAGTGTTGCTTCCGAAAGCAAGGTCTGTGTTACCTTCAACTTCAACCTTCCAGCCATCAAAAGGCTCGGTTGCAGTGACTTCGACACTTTCAACGCTACCTGGGACATTGACCACTCCGTTTTCGATTACTGAAGCGTCTTCGGTGTTTCCTTCCCACTTAACCTTGATGTCGTACTTACCCAAAGTGATTACATAGTCTTCGGTGCTCTCGCCATCGTCACCAGTGACAGTAACAGTAACGTCGTTCTGACCATCGATTAGCTGAATTGAACCAGTAGCTGGGTTGTAAGTGACGTTGTCAACTGTAATTGTTGATCTAGAGTCATTCGCCTCTAGAGTCAAGATGTTTGAAGCAGACCAAGTAGTTGCTGAACCATTGTTAGCAATGGTTGTGCCATTGAACTTGAAAGTCTTCAAGGTTAGGTCAAGGTTGACGTTGACTGTGAATAGGTAGTCTCTGGTTGTTGCCTTGTCGTCACCAGTTACAGTCACAGTGATGTCATTTGATCCGTTGGCTAGCACAAGAGCACCAGTTGTTGGGTTATACGATCCACCGTCAACAGCAATGGTTGCTCTAGGGTCAGTTGTCTCCAAAAGAAGAGTGTTCTTAGAGCTTGAGCTAGAAACAGTACTGTTTTCAGTTACAGAAGTTCCATTTAGCTTCAGGGTCTTCAATGTAACGTCTGGGTCTGAAACAAGCAGGGTGAACGCATACTGGTATGTGGTCACATTGTCAGCTGCGTAAACAGTTACCAACAGGTCGTTGGTTCCCTGCATCAATTCAGAACTGCCATCGATGACATAGGAAGAATCTGAGTCTGCAACCTCAACTACAACAGCAACACTCGTGGTCTGGTAAGGAAGAACGATTTCATCGCCTTCGCTTCTCTCAACACCATTTACATAGATAGCTGCTGTGGTGTCGTTGTCCAGCTGAACAAGCAAAGTCAATCTGAAGATTTGAACAGTCACACCGTCAGCAGCGGTCACGAAAATCTCAACGCGGTTTTCACCAGGAATAAGATCTGATCCACCATCTACTACGTAGGTTGCGTCTTCATCAGCTGTATAAACTTCGATGTCTGGGTCTGTTGAACCGAAATCAAGTGGAACTTCATCGCCGTCTTCAGCAATAATTCCGTCAATTGTAATCACAGCACTAGCGTCTGTGTTTGGAAGAACAGTAACTGTCAAAAGAGACTCATCAATTTCACCGTTAGGCGCTGTCACCACAACACTGATTGTGTTTTCACCTGTGGTTAGACCAGTCGCAGAAGTTCTAGCAACGCCAGATACAAGCCCGACTGAAGTGCCGTTTACCTTGACGGTTGCATTTGAATCTGATGGTGTAACAGTTACAGGGACTGAAAGTGTTCCCCAGTCGACCTCAACACCATCACCGTTTGTTACTTCTTCTTCATTCACGGTGATTACAGATCCGGTGTCATTGTTTAGAACGTTGATTGTTCTTGTGTAAGTTTGTGACGCAGTACGAGACTCAGTAGTGTACTCAGTACCCTGTGCAGGATAAGTGATTGTTGGCTCACCCTGGGCTGGTGCATACTCGTTGACTTCAGTTGTTTCTGGGTTGTCCTGCACTTCTGCCACGTAAGCAGGGTTCGCTTCAGTACGAGCCGGAACGTAGTTCGGGTTCTGGACCTGTTCAGTCCATGAAGCTACGACTGACACAGAAAGTGTGTTTGGGCCAACAGCTAGGCCACTGTCGCCTGTAATGGTAACTGTGGTGTTTGCAGTGTCAGTAGCTGTTGCAACTACATCTGCAGATAGGACACCGGTTTCGCTAACGTTCAAAGTTGCAACGTCAACGCTAAGAGTGTTTGAAGTCAAGACATCTGTGCCGTTGACTGTGAAAGTGGAAAGTGTGGTTGGGACATCAGCAGCTTGTGCGGCTGAAGATCCGAAAAGACCAGCGGTGGTCGGTACTAGCAGTGCAACAATTGTTAGCCATGCAGTTTTCTTGCTTTTAAACATTTCGTCCTCAAGATATGGGTTATTTGGAATGCTACAGACCCGAGTTTATGGAGATCAGGTGAAGCCGACACCCATGTTTAACGTTTGTAAATCGAATGCTTGCAAAGAATTAGTATTTGTTAATCTCGTTCAGTTGACGTTCACCAAATGTTGTCAACGTGAACGAGTGTTTTCTATCTTTTTGTACTAAAAAAATTTTTCAATAGTGTATTGGATTCAATTTCGAGCACACCAGAAATTACTTCAATCTGAGAACCCAATCTCTTATCTCTGACCAAGTCATACAAAGATCCTGACGCACCAACTTTTTCATCCCATGCACCAAAAACAACTCTGGACAACCTAGCTGCCTGAATTGCACCAGCACACATTACGCAAGGTTCTAGTGACACAACCAAGGTGTATTCGTTTAGACGCCAGTCCCCTAGCAACTGCGCTGCCTCTCGAATGGCAACTATCTCTGCGTGAGCTGTTGGATCTTCTGTAAGTTCCCTCTGGTTCCTGCCTCGAGCGATGATCTCACCAGAAGCTGAGACAATCACTGCACCAACCGGGACATCCCCCGATGTTGAAGCCGCCAATTCGGCTTCAGCCAGTGCAGCATTCATATAAAGAGCCCAGTCTTTACTCATCACTCACCTCTAAAGTTGTTAGATTTAGCCTATGCGCATTCACGTAGCCGACCATCCTCTGATCACCCATAAGTTGACTGTCCTCAGAGATAAGAACACTCCATCACCTGTTTTTAGACAGTTAGTTGAAGAATTAGTGACTCTTTTGGCCTATGAAGCCACCCGAGAGGTGAAAACCGAGGAAGTTTCAGTTGAAACACCGGTAACTGTTGCCAAAGGAGTAAGGCTCTCCCGCCCAAGACCAATCATCATCCCGGTCCTCAGAGCAGGTCTTGGCATGCTTGAGGGAATAGTGAAGCTCCTGCCGACTGCTGAAGTTGGTTTCCTGGGTATAAAGAGGAATGAAGAGACCCTTCAGCCCTATACATATGCCAACCGCCTGCCAGATGACCTAACCGGACGTCAGGTTTTCATTATTGACCCAATGCTTGCTACCGGTGGAACCCTAATTGACTCAATTGACTATGTCTTTGATCGTGGCGCTACCGAAGTTACCTGCATTTGCCTACTAGGTGCCCCAGAAGGTCTAGCTGCCGTGAAAGAACATGTTGGAGATCGAAATGTCCAGATTGTTCTTGGTGCTCTAGATGAAAAACTCAACGAACACGGATACATCGTCCCTGGTCTCGGCGATGCCGGCGACCGTCTCTACGGTTTAGCCGACTAAAACACACCGACATAGCTAATCAACTTGACGAGATTAACTTTCTTGTCGTAATCTTTCCTCATGACTAACAGAGCAATTCTTAACACCATGTCGGAGGCGACCTTTGGACGCCCTGCCATGATGTGCCCTGTTATGTGTATGCGAATGTGTCGCTAAAACTCACCCAATAAGTCGGCTTAGCCGCTACGAGTTCAGACACCAACACCCCAGCACTAGTGCTAAATCTGCGCACTAAAAATAAACCCATTCGCAAACACAACCTTAAGGAATTCCAAAATGACAATTGCACCAACAAACCCATTCGTAAGAACAACCCCTACCGAAACCGAAGCTAGAGGCTTTGCCCTCTACGTTGGAATCGATGAAGAAACGGCTAAAGCCGCTGGCACCTCACTAGGTGCAGTGGTAGCAGCACTTAGAAGCACTTTGGATCAAATAGCACCAGGGCTCGCAGCTGAATCTTTTGCTGCTGTTGCTCTAGCCAGCAAAGGCACCGGTGGTCGAAACGTTGATGTAGTTAGAACTGCATTGGCTGACCCTAGAGCTCTATCCAAACTACTTGAGAAGAACGAAGATGACGCTGCTAAAGGCATTGTCATCGACGTTCGTCGTCACAAGGTATTCATTGACGGCACCAACGCCGAGTTGACCTATAAAGAGTTTGCTCTGCTCCAGTTACTGGTTGAGAATGAAGGAATTACAATCTCTCGTGATGAACTCATCCAGAAGCTATGGGGTGATGTTCATGACACCGCAGTATTTGGTAGAACTATCGATGTTCACATCAGAAGACTTCGCGCAAAGATTGAAGGCTACGAAGACATCGTCAGGACCATCAGAGGCGCTGGATACCGTTTCGATGCTCACCCAGATGTTCTAATCGAAGGTATTTGATTACTAGGCTTTCGGTATGGAACTACTACCCTACGAAGATCTTTTAGAACGAGTAGTTAGCCAAACCCTTGAGCTTGTTGATCGTGGCGTAATTACGCCAATTATTCTGATTGACGGTAGAGCAGGCTCTGGGAAATCAACCCTGGCTGCAAAGCTTCAGAATGAAGTGTTCAAGCAGGGTGAATCCATGCCCAGAATCATTCACATGGATGATCTCTACGAAGGCTGGCAGGGCCTTTCCCTTGGGGCAGAGTATTTGCAAAGGATCATCCTCCAACCACTTCTAGCTAAGAAGAATGCCAGTTGGCAGGAATACAACTGGGAACTAGAACAGCGTGATCGCTGGAGAGAGTTCTCTGGGGGGACACCATTGATTGTTGAAGGCTGCGGTTCTCTAAATCAATACACCAGCGCTATTTCGAATATAAGCATCTGGCTTGAGGTTGATGAAGAAATAAGACGAGCACGTTGGCTAGAACGTGATGGCAATACCTTTGATGAATACTTTGATATCTGGGCAGCCCAGGAACTTGATTTCATAGCTAGAGAGAAATCTCCAAGCCTTGCTGACTATGGTCTAAGCAGTCCTGCGGTTGATTAGCCAAACTCTAAAACCGGCAATCAAGCTTGCAGCGATAAAGAATCCAGCGATTATGTATGAAGCATCTTTGACTGCAGGGATAGAAGCTGAGTAATAACCGCAGAGGGTTAGACCAACTCCCCAAGCAACTGCGCCAACTAGGTTAGCGCTAAAGAACTTGTAGTAGTTCATCTTTGAGATACCAGCAATAACAGGAACGAAGACTCTTGCCCAAGGCATAAACCTTGAGATCACAACTGCCCACCAACCCCAGGCTAGGAACAGCGATTCGCTCTTCTCAATACCGGTTCTAATCCAGCGACCTTTGCGTTTATCTAGATAAGGTCTGCCGTAGTGACGCCCTAGGGTGTATCCAACCTGG
>RFNI01000241.1 GCA_009927245.1 Actinomycetota bacterium
GGTGGCAGTGTTGTTGCTGTTGGTGGCAGTGTTGTTGTTCCTTTTGGTACTGCTTCTGTTGGTGTGGTTGCGGTTCCGGTTGATTTGGATGCGTCTGTTTCTGTTTTGGGTGCTTCTGGGTTGGGTGTTGGCTCTAATGCTGTGACTGTTCGTGTTACTGCTGCTGATGGTGTTTCTTTTGCTGATTATGTGGTTTTTGTTTCGGTGACTGCTGCTTCTACTGATACTGGTTTGTCTTTGTTCACTGTTAATGGTGTGAATGTGTTGGATGGCAGTGTTGTTGATGTTGCTTCTGATGTTTCTTCTGTTTTGGTGGCTGTTGAGACTTCTAGTGATTTGGCTTTGTTTACTGTTGCAGGTAATTCGGGGTTGGTTGTTGGTGAGAATTTTGTTTCTGTTTCTGTTACAGCTCAGGATGGTTCGGTTCGGGTTTATTCTGCGAAGGTTGTGAAGGCTAGACCGCTTTCTAGTGATGTTTCTTTGGCTTCGTTGACTGTGAATGGTTCGCCTGTGGTTGAGGGTGCTGTTGTTGATGTGGTTTATGGCACTTCTTCTGTTTCGGTTGTTGCTGAGGCTACTGATGTGAATGCTTCGACTCAGGTGTTTGGTGTTTCTGGTTTGGTTGTTGGTTTGAATACTGTTTCTGTTCGTGTTACTGCTGAGGATCAGTCTTCTAGGGTTTATGAGTTTAAGGTTCGTGTTGCTCGTTCTAATAACACTGGTTTGTTGAGTTTGTCTGTTGCTGGGTCTGCGGTTAGTTTGACTGGTTTGGCTGTGACTGTTGCTCCTGCGGTGTCTAGTGTTGCTGTGGTTGCTGTTGCCTCTGATGGTGATGCGACGGTTACTGTTTCGGGTAATTCTGCTTTGAGTTTTGGTTTGAATACTGTTTCTGTTCGTGTGGTTGCTGCTGATGGTGTTTCTTCTAGGGTTTATCAGGTTGCTGTGACTCGTACGCCTTATTCGAGTGATGCTCGTTTGGGTTCTTTGCGTGTGAATGGTGTTGTGACTGCGGTTGGTTCTGTGGTTGCGGTTGAGCCTGGTGTGACAGCTGTTTCTGTGGTGGCTTCTGCGGTTGATGCTGATGCGTCTGTTTCTGTTTTGGGTGCTTCTGGTTTAGTTTCAGGTAGTAACACTGTGACTGTTCGTGTTACTGCTGCTGATGGTTCGGTTGCTTCTTATTTGTTTACTGTGTTTGTTCGTCCTGTTTCTGTTGATACTGCTTTGAAGGTTTTCACTGTGAATGGTGAGCCGGTTGTTGATGGTGGTTTGGTTCAGTTGGATGGGGCTAATGATTTTGTGACTGTGGTTGCTCAGGCTAATAGTGTTTATGCTCAGTCTGTTGTGGTTGCTGGTTCTACTGGTTTGCAGTTTGGTTTGAATAGTGTGTCTGTGACTGTTACTGCTGAGAGTGGTTTGGTGAAGGTTTATCGGGTTGGTGTTTTCTATCCTGATGTTACTGATGTGACTTTGAAAACCTTCACAGTCGACGGAGTTGATGTCGCTGACGGCGATGCAGTGGATCTTGCCGAAGGCACAACGGAAGTTGTCGTGGTAGCTCAATCTACATATGGTGGTGAGGTCACAGTCAGCGGAGGAACAGATCTTCAGCCAGGTGAAAACAGTTTGGTTGTGTCCGTCTCCTCACTTGATGGCGAAAACACAGCAGAATACACAGTCACGCTAAACGTTGCACTTAGCTCCGACACAAGCCTGTCATCATTCACTGTAAATGGCACAGAAGTAACAGACAACGGAATTCTTAACCTCGATCCTTATACAACCGAAGTTGAAGTTGTTGTTGAGCCAACAAATGCCGAGGCTACTTTTGAAATTGAAGGTGGGGTAGAGCTGCAGGCTGGGGCAAACCCTCTTCTGGTAACTGTTACCGCCGCGAATGGCGAAACTACTCGAACATACACCGTCAACCTAAATGTTCTTTTAGGTGACGATGTTGAACTAGAAACATTCCAGATCAATGGTGATGATGTGTCTGATGGTGACTCCGTCACTCTGGAATACGGCTCAGAATCTGCAGAGATTACAGCCACACCAGTTCGAGCGTCCACTACAGCCGAGGTAACTGGTGCGGACGCTCTAATTACTGGTCGCAACGTGGTGAAAGTCCTTGTGACAGCGGAAGATGGAAACTTCCGCCTCTACCGGGTGATTGTCATTGTCGCTCAGAACACTGACGCGACCGTGGAGTCTTTGACTGTTGGTGGTCAGGATGCGACTGGTGGTTCGGTGACTTTGCCTGCTGGTACTCGTGCTGCTGTTGTTTCTGTTG
>RFNI01000013.1 GCA_009927245.1 Actinomycetota bacterium
CTCACCAGCAACAAGAGCAGTACCAGAAACCGCAATAGTCGCATCAGGATCAACAGCAACAGCCTTCACAGAAGCAAAAGCAGTACGAGCAGGGAAGACCAACGCACCCTCAACAGGAGGAACCGCACCATTAACAGTCAACGAACGAAGAGCAGTATTAGAAGACTTAGCTACTACAACAGTGACGGTGTAGAGCTTGAAAGTCTGGTTTTCAGCAGTAACACGGATGGTTACTGTGTTGTTTCCAGTCCTCAGTCCTGATGCTCCGAAGATCGCAACAGTCGCAACCGCGCTGGTAGGCACAGCGTTTACGTCAACAGATGAAGTTCCGAAAGCAACATTTACTGGAGTGCCTGTGTAATCAGAGCCGTTTACGCTGATGCTCTGTAGTGATGTGTCGCTTGAACGGATTAGAACCCTGACAGTCACCTGGTAGACCTTGACGGTTCCATCTTGAGCAGTAACTGTTACTGAAACAATGTTGTTTCCGTCGACAAGTCCGGTTCTACCTGAAACCACAGCCGCAGAGCGAACATCATTAGTGGTAGCAACTACAGGTACTGATGTGGTCAGAGCTGGCACTGTTACTGTGCCTTGATCCACAACATCAACACCATTGATCTTGAACGCCTTTAGAGAGGTGTCTGAAGATAGTGGGGTAACGTACAGCTTGACTGTGTAAGTAGCCTGTGTTCCGTCAGCGGCTGTAACAACTACAGCCAGCTGGTTGTTTCCTGAAACTAGACCAGTCGCACCCTGAATTGTGAAGCGTGCGTTGGCGTCTGTGGTTGCAACCTGAACCGTAACGAACTTGGTGTACTGAGGAAGAACTAGCTCAGCACCGTCAACAACGTCCTGACCAGCCACCTTGAAGGTGCTTAGAGTCTTGACGCTAGATAGAGCGACCTTCACATTTACTCTGTAAAGCTGGGTCGAACCGTTTTCTGCTCTAACTAGAACAGATACGAAGTTATCTCCAGTTACTAGGCCGGTACCACCAATGATTTCAAGAGTTGCGACTTCAGAGTTAGCAACAGCTTCAACTTCAACGCTCTGAGTTCCATTCGCAACGTTTACCACGTCACGGTTTTGGACAGTGTTGCCGTTGATCTTGAATACAGACAGTGACTTGTCGCCTGAAAGGATTCGGACGTTCAGAGTAACTAGATAAGTTCTTACTGTTCCGTCTGCTGCAGTTACTGCAACTGAAAGTGTGTTTGTGCCATCAGCCAAGTTGGTGCGACCTGTGATTGCGACAGTGGCTTCAGGATCAGCTGTGATTGCATCAACTGTTACTTGACGGGTTAGCGCAGGCAACTGAACTGTTGCGCCATCGATTACATCTTCGCCATTGACCTTGAATGCACTCAAGTTGGTGTTAGAGCTCAGTGGAGCAACAACCACAGTCAAGGTGTAGGTCTTCTTGGCGACCTGGTCAGGAGCAGTAACTTCAATCTCAACTAGGTTGGTGCCGACCTTTAGGCCGGTCTTTCCAGTTACCTTGATGCTTGCTGCTTCGTCACGAGGGACAGCAACTACGTTTACAGAAGTAGTTCTAGCTGGAAGCTCGATGATCTGGCCATCAGTTACTTCGACACCGTTCAAGGTCAAGCTTGTTAGTGCAGTGTCAGCTGATGCTCCACCGACTCGGACGGTGAACTCATAAGTCTCTGAATCGCCATTAGGTGCAGTCACTGTAATGGTGATTGTGTTATCGCCAAGTTCTAGAGCGTCAGCACCTTCAACAACAACTTCAGCAGTCTCGTCCTTAGCGGTTACTTCAACTGAAACAGAAGTTACATCCTTGGCAACGGTGACGATGTCGCCAGGCTGGATCTCGGTACCTTCAACGGTAATAGAAGTGATTCCGGTCTCAGCTGATAGAAGAACAACCAGGGTCACGGTGTATGTGGCAGTTGTTTCACCATCTGCTGCGGTAACAGTTACGACAAGCTCGTTATCACCAGGCTGTAGATCGCTTCCGCCGCTGATTTCGACAGTCGCCTGAGGGTCAGTTGCTTCGGCAACGACTTCAACCTCTGTAACGCCAGTAGAAAGCTCTACAG
>RFNI01000012.1 GCA_009927245.1 Actinomycetota bacterium
TTACTGTTCTTTGGTAAGTCTGAGTTGAGCCATCTGGGGCTGTGACAGTTACAGAGATGACATTGGTATCAGCAGTCAGGTTTTGATTTCCTACCACCACGAATGTCGAATCCGCGTCAGCAGTAACGACTGCAACCACCACAGACGTCGCGCCTTTGGAAGTTGTTTGAACTGCTGACGAGTTTTCGGTCCTATCAACGCCGTCGATAGTTAGGCTTGCAATTCCCGTGTTACTGGATAGCGCTACCTGAACAGTAAATGTGTACGTTGCGGTGTCACCGTTTTCGGCTGTCACAAGAATAGATACAGTGTTTGAGCCAGTGGTCAAGCCACTGCTACCAGACACCTCAGCGGTTGCAAAGTCATCTTCTGGATCCGCTATTACTGCTACCGAGGCTGTGCCGTGGGCACGTGCAACTGTGCCACCAGCTGTAACCGACTCGCCATCAACAGTTATTGAGGTGAGTGCCTTATTTAAAGACAGGCTTGGGACAAAAACATCCCTCAGGTACGTGGATGTAGAGCCACTCGCAGCGGTCACGGTGACCGTGATGGTGTTAGTTCCTAGGATTAGTGAGCTAGCTCCAGAGACCGTGTAGGTGGCATCAGCATCGGCTGTCACAACTTCTACTGATACGGATGTCGCAAGTTTTGCTGTGTTCTGGACATCAGACGCTGCACTGGTTCGGTCTACCCCACCAATGGTGATGGAGGTTACAGACGTGTTGGTTGAGACCGACACTTGGACAGTGAATGTGTATGTTGTCTTAGATCCATCTTCTGCAGTGATAGTAACCGTAACCGTATTAGAACCGACTCTCAGAGAAGAGTTACCGGTGACAACTACCGTTGCCTTTGAATCGACAGCTAATGCAGAGACGGTTACGGATGTTGTTCCATTAGGAACAGTGACAACATCATTTGCCGCGATGACCTCTCCCCCAACGGTCAAAGATTGCAAATCCGAGTTAGTTGAAGGGATGTAGACGTTCACGGTGAATGTGACCTGTGATGAGACTCCATCCTGTGAGGTGATAGTGACTGTAACTGTGTTTGCACCTGGATTTAGAGAGGTGTTACCAGCAACCGAGCTAGTAGCGTACAAACTGTTTAGAGCTACTACGACATCAACACTCGTTGTACCTGTGGCAACCTCTATTGAAGATCCGACAAGTGTTAAGCCATCGACCTTTATTGATCTGTACGTCCTATCGGTTGAAACTGCAACCACTCGGACAATTACTTCGTATGTTGAAAAGGTTCCAGCTTGAGATGTAACAGTAACTATTACCGGGTTATCACCAGTAGCCAAACCCGTGTTGCCTGTGTAGGTATAAGTTGAAGTTGGGGCAGATGTGACAGCATTCACGGTAACTTCAGTTGTTCCATAAGGAACGCTAACTACAGATCCATCGGTAACGGCTGAACCGTTCACTGTGAAAGTGCTTAGACCAGTGTTTGTATTTGCTGCTGCAACGTTTACCTTAAACGTGTAGTCGGCAGTATTGCCATTTTCTGCAACAACATGGATGGTGACCGTGTTGTTAGAGCCAACTGAAAGATTTGTATTTCCCGAAATGGAAACCTGTGCCGCAGGTGAGTTCGGAGTTGCCTCCACAGTTACCTGAGTTGTACCGACTGCAGCTTGGTATGTCCCGGTCCCGTCTAACGCTCCTGTAAATGCTTGGCCATTTACTAGCACTCCACTGAGTGTTGTATTGCTAGAAGGTGCAGCAACAACAACGTAAAGGGTGTAGATCTGCTGGGTCTCTCCATCAGCTGCAGTGACAGTAACTGTCACAGTGTTAGAGCCTGGAAGCAAAGCATCGGCATTCGCTGAGGTTACAGCTTCCGCAAACATGTCTGTTGTCGACGCTTCAATGCTGATAGATGTAGAACCTTGAGCCAGGTTTACAGTGTCACCATTTGACACCTCAACGCCGTTCGCTAGGAAGCTGGAAAGTGAAGTATCTTGGTCTGCTTCAACAGCGTAAGAGCTTATTGTCGCGGGCGTTAGGTAGCCAGTTGATGGCAAAATTGCCAACAACAGGGCTGCTATGAGTTTTCTCATGCCTACCGCCAACTTCTCTTTGTTCCTAGGCAATTACTGCCTAAAACAAGTCTATTTAGTTAGCCGACATTAATGGTGACTGTATATACAGATGAAGCACCGCTCTTGGCAGTTACTGTGACGACCACGTAGTTGACTCCAGCTACTAGTCCAGACTTGCCCAGGATGGTTACAGCTGCAGTTAAGTCCCTAGCCTTAGCCGCTACCTTCAAAGTGGTCTTTCCGGCTGCGAAGTTCAGCACAGATCCGTCAGAAACCAGTATTCCTTCAACGTTGAACAGGCTCAGGCTGGTGTCGCTAGCTGGGGCTGCAACAACAACTGAAACTGTGTATACGCTGACAGCGCCGCTAGGAGCGGTAACTGTGACGGTAACGGTGTTAGTTGTTCCGTTTAGGTAGCCAGTGTTTCCAGTTACGGTGAACTTGGCTTCCTTAGATTCAAGGGTAGGAATGACCTCAACACGGGTTGTACCGGCAGGTACGCTCACTGATCCACCAGAAACCACTGTCTTTCCAGCAACAACCAGTGAAGTTAGGTTGGTGTTGCTTGAAACTGTGCGGACACTCACTGTTCGCTCGTAAGTAGTGGTCGCAATTCCATCTTCAGCAGTAACAACGAATCTAACGGTATTAGGGCCTGCTAGAAGGCCTGTTGCTCCAGTGATAGCCAAGGTTGCCTTAGCGTCTGCGGTCTTAGCCTTGGCGGTTACAGCTGTTGTACCGGCTGGAAGCTCAATTACTGTCGCGCTGTTAGAGACGTCAGTTCCGTTGATGGTCCAAGTGCCAGCTTCAGTGCTGATGTTTGAGTTTGAGCTGCGCTGGGTAACGACAACAGTCACTGCGAAGGTCTTCTTGGTGGTTCCATCAGCTGCAGTTACTTCAACGGCAATTCTGTTTGAACCAGGACGAAGAGCAGTAGGTAGGGCTGAACCAGTTGCATAGGCGACAGTTGCCTCGTTGCTTGCAGGCTTAGCTACGAATGGGATGTTGGAGGCACCAACTGGAAGAACGATAGGAGTGGTTAGCTCGCCATCAACTAGTGATGACAAGACATCTGAGGTTCCAACAAACAGGCTTCCAAGGTTCGCGTTGTTTGAAAGGGCAGCAACACTCAAGGTGTAGTTGTATTCAGCCTGAGCGCCTGAAGGGGCAGTAACGGTGATCTTCAGGCTGTTAGAGCCTACAATGAGGTTAGTTGCGCCTGCTACCGATACAACCGCCTCAGCATCGCTGGCAACAGCCTTTACAGTTACCTGAGTAGTTCTAGCAGGTAGCTGGATGGTTGATCCCGCAACAGCAGCAACACCGTTGATAGCTACAGAGTTCAAGTTAGTGTTTGAAGACTTTAGGACACGGATAACTGCTGTGAAGACCTTCTTGGTACCATCTGCGGCAACGACTGTCACTGCAACTGGGTTATTTCCAGTGCGGAGTCCAGTTCCACCAGCGATGGCGACAAGTGCGCCTGAATCCTGAGCAGTAGCTGAAACAACAACTGATGTAGTTCCGTTAGCTACTGTGACTACCTGCTCATCCGCGGCAATATCCTCGCCATTGACCTTGAAGCTTCCAAGGTTAGCGTTTGAAGAGAGTGGAGTTACATAGACAGGAACGCTTACAACGCGAACAGTGCCATCAGCAGCGGTGATAGTAATGGTAACGGTGTTGTCGCCAGAAACTAGAACGGTTCCGGTTACGACTGCGCTTGCGTCAGGGTCAACTGTTACGGCTCTCACAGCAACTGTCGCTGAGCGAGGAGGAAGAACTACGCTGGCACCAGCCAGGATGTCTCGCCCACCAACAGTAAGTGTGCTTAGAGCGGTGTTTGAAGACTTAGCGACGCGAACGACAACTGGGTACTTGACCTGAGTTCCATTAGCTGCAGTAACAGTGGCTACAACTGGGTTCAAACCAGTCCTTAGAGCGGTTCCACCAGTTACAGAAACTAGAGCCTCTGAATCTTCAGTTGTGGCTAGAACATTTACCGAAGTGGTTCCGAATGCTACGTCAACAATCTGTCCACCAGATGTGATGTCAACTCCGTTGACCTTGTAAACAGCCAGTTTCGCGTTTGAGGACAATGGAGTTACATAAACCTGAACGTTGTAGGTTCTGCTGGTCAAGTCTGGAGCTGTCACAGTAATCACAATTGTGTTAGTTCCTGAGACAAGCGTGGTTCCTGTGATAGCAACAGTTGCATCTGGATCAGCTGCTGCAACCTTCACGTTAGCCAAAGTTGTTCTGGTTGGGAGAACTAGTGGGCCTACCTGAGGAAGGGCAAGACCGTTGATGGTAAGGCTCTTGATGTTGGTGTTGCTTGAAAGGGCAACCTTTACGTTTACTGAGTAGTTCTTCTTGGTTCCATTAGCTGCAGTAACAGTCACGAATACTGGGTTGTTTCCAGTTCTGAGAGCTGTTCCACCAGAAATGAAGACCTGAGCTTCTGTATCGGCAGGAGTGGCAACGATTGGGACAGAAGTTGTGCCGAATGGAACGTTGAAAGTAGCGCCTTCGGCTGCGTCTTCACCATTTACCTTGAATACTTCAAGGTTAGTGTTAGAAGAAAGAGGAGTAACAAATACGCTGACCTGGATTGCGCGGACGGTTCCATCAGCTGCGGTAATAGTTACGGTCGCGAAGTTCGGTCCAGGAACCAAGGTAGTACCTGAAACAACAACTGTTGCCTCTGGGTCCTCGGTCACAGCCTTGATAGCAACGAAAGTGGATCTTGGAGGCAGAACAGTCGGCAGTGTCTGTGAAGGTGCTGCTCCATTTACTGTCAAAGAGCTCAATCTGGTGTTGCTTGACTTAGCTACTTGGATTACAGCCTGGAAGGTCTTCTTAGTTCCATTAGCTGCGGTAACAGTAACAACA
>RFNI01000236.1 GCA_009927245.1 Actinomycetota bacterium
CCACTCATTGCAATGACCCCAATAATCATTTTGATCTCTGGTCGAGGGAATGTGACCATTGCGGTTATGGGTGCAATAGTCGTGCTCTTTCCAGCTCTAGTGAACATTGTCTTTGGATTGCGTTCAGTATCCCGGTGATGGGGATCTAGTTGATGTCTATGGGGCTAGCAAACTCAAAGCTCTTCGAACAGTGGCTATCCCAAGCTCACTTCCGGCATTCTTTGCTGCAATCAAGATCTCCGTGCCAGGTGCCATCACTGGAGCGCTATTGGTTGAATGGTTAGCTACTGGCTCTGGAATCGGCTACGCGATCGTCTCTGCGATTGGAAGAGCCAAGACTTCTGAGGTCTGGGCTTATGTTGTCGTTATCACCGTGGTTTCAATACTTTTGTATAACCTAGTGAGCCTCCTCGAGGACTACGTCCTCGACAAGTTTGGTTTTGCTAAGGCTAAGTAGTTTTAGACTTCAGCTCCAGTGGTGATACTAGCCAGTGAGATAACTGGGCAGTCCTTCCAGAGCCTTTCGATGTCATAGAAGATGCGGTCTTGTTCATGCATAACGTGACAGATGATATCTCCAAAGTCAAGCAAGATCCAACGACCGGTTGTCTTACCCTCTCTCCTTAGAAGTTTGTATCCGGCTTCAAGCATCTTGTCTTCGATACCGTCAGATATTGAAGCAACCTGTCTGTCGTTTCTTCCAGAAACGATTAGGAAGACATCAGATAGTACGAAAGGAACACTCACATCGAGTGCAACCAGATTCTCAGCTAGTTTGTCAGCTGCCGCCTGGGCGGCAATCATGGTCATGTCGATGGATCTTTGGTTGCGGTCAAGTGTTCTTATCTTTCTTGTTTTATTAGATGATTCCGAAGAAGAACCCAAGTGCTACCAGGATTCCGAATAACCGGCGGTGCCGCCGATTATTGTTGCAATTACGTAAGGGCTAGGACCCTTGTGCACTCCACCAGGAATACCCTGCTGGTTCGAAGTCTTAGCAATAACTCCAGACGCTCTAAGTGGTGGAATACCTGGAATGTAGTTTGCAGAAGCGTCTTTATCTAGATCTGCTTCTGTTTCTTCAACGATTACTGGAGTGATTTCACCGGTAGCAGTAATCAGTGAGCTAACGTCAATGCTTGCGGTGACAACTACTTCACCAAGTTCGGTGATGATTGCACCGCTAGCGGTGATATCAGGTGGAATCTCAACCAGTAACTGTGAACCAGTGAATTCACCAGCAAGAGCGTTTGGAATATTGAACTGAGGGTTACCTTCTTCATCAACCTCAACAGTTGAGTCAATTGTCTCTTCTTCAACTTCCTGTTCTTCAATTACTTCCCCGCGCTCTTGTGCTTGCCTACGAGCAATCTCAGCTGCTTGCTGTGCAAGAGCTTCTCTGGTTAGTGGTTGGTAATTAGATTCAGTCATTTTGGCCGTAGAGGTGGTTCTTGGCGATGTATTGAACAACACCGTCAGAGACTAGGTACCAAACTGGTTTACCAGTTTGGACTCTTGCTCTGATGTCAGTAGATGAAATGGCTAGAGCAGGGATCTCTAGCTTTGAGATAGCACCTTCAGGTGCATCTGGAACTGTGAGTTTGTGTCCTGGACGGCTAACCGCAACAAAGTGAGCAAGGTCCCAGAGTTGATCTGCGTTCTTCCAAGCCGAAATCTGAGCAATAGCATCCGCTCCAGAGATAAAGACCAGTTCTGCGTCTGGGTAGAGACCTTGCATATCAGCGAGGGTGTCAACTGTGTATGTTGGACCTTCACGGTCGATATCAATTCTGGAGACTTTGAATCTTGGGTTAGATGCTGTTGCAATGACAGTCATTAGATAACGGTGCTCAGCTGGAGTTACGTTGTCTTTTAGGTATGGAGAACCGGTAGGAACGAAGATGACTTCGTCTAGATCAAAGGCTGAGGCAACTTCACTTGCTGCCACGAGGTGACCGTTGTGAATCGGGTCAAAGGTTCCACCCATGACCCCGATTCGGCGCTTATCGGTCAAAGCCATAAGGGACTAGTGGCTACCCTTGTCTGATTTGTGAGAGTGACGGTTAGCCACATCACGGTAAGACCAGGTCACAAACGCTAGAGCAATGAA
>RFNI01000197.1 GCA_009927245.1 Actinomycetota bacterium
CTAAGGGGATTTGAACCCCTGACCCCCTGCATGCCATGCAGGTGCGCTACCAGCTGCGCCATAGGCCCGTGTGTTCCTCTAGATTACTACACATTCAGAAGCTCTAATTTGGTTGGTCAAAGTTGGTTGCTTTGTTTCAGGCTTTTTGAAAAATTATGAGCAACTTTTCAGGTTTAGGCGTGTCGCCCACTGTTTGTATGCCAAAGTATAAATACGCCAGAACTGGATAACGGGACTCAAAGCCCACAGTTGTATGGCGGTTATTAATGCTTTTCCCTATCTAATAACCCATCGAAAGGTTAGTCAATTGACTACATCCAAATTAAGCCTTAAAGGCCGTATCACAGCACTATCAGCGACTATTGCAGTTGCAGCTCTAGCTCTAACCGGTTGCGCTGCAACCGAAGAGAAAGCTGATTTCGGAGCACTAAACGTTCAACTCTCCTGGATCAAGAACTCTGAGTTCACTGGTCAGTTCAACGCAGACACCAACGGCTACTACACCGAAGCTGGTTTCAGCTCAGTGAACCTAATTGCTGGTCCTGCAGCTACAGAATCAGAAGTTCTCTCTGGTAACGCGCTTGTTGGTATTGCTAACCCAATCTCAACAGCACCGGTCATCCTAGAAGAAGGAGCACCGCTGAAGATCATTGGTACCACTTACCAGAAGAACCCATTCACCATCCTTTCTCTAAAGGACAAGGGAAACATCGTCACAGTCCAGGACCTAATTGGTAAGCGCATTGGTGTTCAGGCTGGCCCTAACGAAACTCTGTTTGATGCACTGCTAAAGGCAAACGGAATCGACGCCACCCAGGTTACTAAGGTTCCGGTTCAGTACGATCCAGCTCCACTGGTAAACGGTGAAGTTGATGGTTTCTTGGCTTATGTAACCAACGAGTCTTTCGTTGTTGAAAGCCAAGGTTACGAAGTAACCAACCTACTCTTTGCTGACAACGGTCTACCGTTTGTAACTGAGAGCTTCGTTGTTACCCAGGACTCAATTGATAACAACCGTGCAGCTCTAAAGGCTTTCCTAAAGGCAACTATCCGCGGTTGGAAGGACTCAATTGCTGACCCTAACGCTGGAGCGGACCTCGCTCTAAACGTTTACGGTAAGGACCTAGGCCTAAACGCTGACAAGGAGTACTACCAGTCAAAGACTCAGAACGACATCCTTGTTCAGACTGAGGAAACTGCAGCTTTCGGTCTATTCACCATTAGCGACGAAATGATTGCCTTGAACCTAGCAACCCTAAAGGCTGCCGGTTACACAATCTCAGCAGATCAGCTATTTGACCTAAGCCTCCTTGCTGAGGTTTACGCTGAAAACCCTGACCTAAAGGGCTAATTCAATACATGTCAAGCAACATTGATGCCACTACCCAGAGCGCTCAAGCTCTGGGTAGTGGCATTACCATTTCCAATCTGTCAAAGACATTCAAAATTGGTAAAGAGAAGATTGTCGCTATCGAGAACGCCTCACTTCACAGTGACAAAGGTAGCTTCCTATCTCTCTTAGGTCCATCCGGTTGCGGTAAGTCAACCATTCTTAGAATTCTTGCTGGCCTGGAAACCCCAACTTCAGGCTTTGCAACTGTGGACGGTAAAGAACCTCAGGATCTACGAAAGAACCATGAACTTGGTATCGCCTTCCAAGATTCCGCTCTGCTTCCTTGGCGCAGCGTTGAATCAAACATCAAATTGCCTCTTGAAATATCCGGTGAAGAGCTTGACCCTAAGGTTCTAGCTGACATAATCAAACTAGTTGGCTTGCAGGGCTTCGAAAACGCTAAACCTTCTCAGCTCTCAGGAGGTATGCGCCAGAGAGTTTCTATTGCTAGAGCACTTATTGTTCAGCCATCAGTACTACTTCTAGATGAGCCTTTTGGTGCTCTCGATGACATGACCAGACAACGCTTGAATCTCGAACTACTAAGAATTTGGACTGAGAAGCCTGCTACTACCCTCATGGTTACCCATGGAATCTCTGAGGCTATCTTCCTAAGCGATCAGGTTGCTGTAATGAGTGCAAGACCTGGTCGTATTCAGGAAATCATTGAAGTAGATCTGCCAAGGCCCAGAACCATTGAGATGATGAGATCTCCTGAGTTCCACACCCTTGTTGACCACGCATCTGAGTTGCTCTTCGGTGCTCACGGCGAGATAGCTGCTGATGACCAGTAGCCGCCCTCGTTTTCTAGGTGGCACCATTGGATCACTGGGCATAATCGCTCTCTGGTGGGTTGCTGCAGTTACTGTCTTTGCTAAAACTAACTCTTCTGGGCAGCAGATAACTGGATCAATCCCTACCCCGCTTGAAGTCATTCAACAATTTGGGGTTGATGGTTTTGAGTTCTATTTGAAGAACGCAGGGATGACAGTAACAGAAGCCAGCATTGGTTTTCTGCTAGGCAACATCGGTGCTATCGCTCTAGCCTGTGTCGCTTTGGCTCTTCCTAACTTGAGAACCTTGCAACCCAGATTGCCGTCATCACATATTGCATCCCTATCGTTGCTATCGGTCCGATCATTCGACTAGTTGTTGGCGCACCCGGTCAGGGTGAACCAGCAGGAGCTGCTATCGCACTAGCTGCTTTGAGTGTGTTCTTCACCACCATGATCGGTGTTCTCACTGGAGTGAAATCAACTGACCAGGCAAGTCTTGATGTTGTCAGTGTCTACGGCGGTAACTCATGGCACAAGCTAATCAAGGTTCAGTTGCTGTCGGCTTTACCTTCAGTATTTGCAGCTCTAAAGATTGCCGCTCCAGCTTCGTTCCTAGGAGCAATTCTGGGTGAGTATGTTGGTGGCCCTGATGTTGGTTTTGGTCCAGCACTGGTGAATGCTCAGCAGAGCTTAGAAGTTGCTCGTGTTGGGGGCTTGCACTTGTCTCTGGTGCTATTGCAGGTCTTGGTTATTTCCTCTTTGGGTTTATCTCTAGAAAAGTAGTTCCATGGTCTTCCAACGGGAAGGCTGAACATTGAAAACTTTCTCTAA
>RFNI01000180.1 GCA_009927245.1 Actinomycetota bacterium
TTTTGGACTGTGCAACTCTTGAACCGGGTAGAGATCCAATTAGCGATCTAGATCTAATCTTGAAAGAACTTGCTGCCTACGAAGTTCCAGAAGGCGAACTACCGCTAAACGAACGTCCTCAGCTAATTGCTCTAAACAAGATTGACGTTCCTGAAGGTAGAGAGCTAGCAGAGTTTGTAAAGCCTGAGCTTGAAGCTCGTGGTTACCGTGTATTCCTTATTTCAGCAGTAAGCCACGAAGGAACTAGAGAACTTAACTTCGCACTTGCTGAACTAGTGAATGCTCACAGAACAGCTAAAGCAGCCATTCCACCAAAGCCTAGAATCAACCTTCTTCACGCTCGTAAGGACGATAACAAGTTCATCGTCCGTAAGGAAGAGTCAAGCGGCGAAGAGTTCTTTAGAGTACTGGGAACCAAGCCTGAACGCTGGGTTGCTCAAACTATGTTTGGTAACGAAGAAGCTGTTGGTTACCTTGGTGACCGCTTTGCCAAGCTTGGTCTTGAAGATGAACTTCTCAAAGCAGGTGCTGTTGCTGGTTCAACAGTTGTTATCGGTCCAGGAGATGGAATCATCTTCGACTGGGAGCCGACTATTTCATCTGCCGGTGAACTAATTGCGGCTCCTCGTGGAACTGACCCAAGACTTGATCTAAACGATCGTAGAACTAACATCCAGCGTCGCCGTGAGTATCAAGAGATGATGGACGCTAGAGCCAAGATGCGTGAAGAGATGGCTAAAGAAGGTAACCCAGCACCTGTTACTTATGAAATAGGCTCAACTGAAGACCCTGATGCAAAGGCAGAAGGTCAAGAGGACGACAAATGAAGTTAGCTGATCACAGAGATATCCCTAAAGCTAAGCGCATTGTTGTCAAAGTTGGTTCTTCTTCAATTACCGGAGAGAACTCCAAGAACCTAGACTTACTTGTCGAAGCAATCGCTAAATCAATCCAGAATGGCCAAGAAGTAGTTCTTGTCACATCAGGTGCTATCGCAACTGGTATGCCACTGCTGTCTTTTGAGTCAAAACCAACTGACCTTGCCACCTCTCAAGCGTTAGCTTCAGTTGGTCAATCAAGACTTATGGCTAAATACCAGGCCAGCCTTGAAAGATTTGATGTGCTTGCAGGTCAGGTATTGCTAACAGCACAGGATCTAGAACTTGAAGAGACCAGCACTAATGCTCAGTTAGCAATCAACAGATTGCTAGAACTAAAAGTTCTCCCGATTGTGAATGAAAATGACACTGTTGCAACAGCTGAAATCCGTTTCGGCGATAACGACCGTCTAGCAGCTCTTGTTGCAATTTTGGTTGAAGCAGATGCTTTGATTCTGCTCTCTGATGTTGATGCCCTGTATGACAGACCACCAACAGAAGAAGGTGCTCAAAAGATTGAGTGGGTTGAACCTAGAGACGATCTAAGTTCAATCAAACTTGGTGGTTCAGCAAGTGCTGTTGGCACAGGTGGCGCCGAGACCAAACTAGGTGCAGCTAGAACTGCAACAGATGCAGGTATCACCGTAATTCTTACCTCTATCGGTAATGCTCAAGAAGTTCTCTCTGGTGGTCGTGTAGGAACCTGGTTCCAAGGCATGGAGGATAACTAATGTCTGCACTTGAACTTATCAAAGCTGCTAAGAATGCTTCAAAGAGCATTGGGCTCCTTACTTCTGACCAGAAGAACGAAGTTCTAAAGTCAGTCTCAGTTCTACTTTCAGAACGCACCCAAGAACTCCTTGCTGCCAACCAGGTTGATATCGATAACGGTCAAGCGGTTGACATGAGTAAGTCTCTACAAGATCGCCTAAGACTTACCGAAGCAAGAATTGAATCACTCAGAGTTGCTATCGCAGAACTTATTAACATTCCAGACCCTATTGGTGAAACTGTTAGAGATATCACCAGACCTAATGGTCTTCACCTCAAAGAAGTTAGAGTTCCCTTCGGTGTTATAGGTGCAATCTACGAAGCAAGACCTAATGTCACCATTGACATTGCCTGCATGGCTCTAAAGACCGGTAGCGCAATCATCCTTCGTGGTGGCTCAGCAGCTCAGAACACTAACTCTGTTCTAGTCCAAATCTTGAAAGATGCACTGAGTGCAAATAACCACAACCCAGAAGCTGTTCAGAGTGTTGATGAGTTCGGTCGTGATGGTGCTAATGCCATGATGAAGGCCATCGGTTTGATTGATGTGCTTATCCCTAGAGGAAGCGCTTCACTGATTCACGCAGTGATTGAAGAATCTAAGGTTCCAGTAATCCAAACCGGTGACGGGGTAGTCCACATCTTCCTAGATGCAACAGCTAAAGAAGAATATGCAATCAGCATCGTCAAGAACGCTAAGGTTCAGAGACCAACTGTCTGTAATGCGCTAGAGACACTATTGATTCACAAAGATGCTGTTGATCGACTCCTGGTTCCTGTTCTTGAGGAACTAGCTAAGCACGATGTCATCATTCACGGTGATGAAACAGTTTGTAAAGTATTCCCTAAAGCGCTACCAGCAAGTAACGAAGACTGGGCTACCGAGTATCTATCTCTAGAGCTTGCAGTCAAGGTGGTTGATTCTTTCGATGATGCACTAGAGCACATCGCTCAGTATTCAACCAGTCACACCGAAAGCATCATCACCGAAGATAAAACCAACGCAGAGCGTTTCCTAGCTGAGGTTGATTCAGCTGTAGTGATGGTGAATGCCTCAACTAGGTTTACCGATGGTGGGGAATTCGGCTTTGGAGCAGAGGTTGGTATTGCTACCCAGAAACTTCACGCTAGAGGGCCTATGGGACTTACCGAACTAACCAGTACCAAGTGGCTGGTTAGAGGCCAAGGCCAGTCAAGAGCCTAGGAATAGGGCTTGGCTAGGGTAGATTTGTATTAGGCAATAAGGAGAGAAATTGAAGTTTTTAGCACTAGTTTTCATGCACGCAGAAGAGGCTCACGAGCCAGCAGTTACCTACCCGTTCCCAGCTTTCGT
>RFNI01000128.1 GCA_009927245.1 Actinomycetota bacterium
AGTGCAGCACAACGCTCAACGTGACGAAGGAACTTAAGTCCTAGACCTTTACCTTCGCTAGCACCTTCAATAAGACCTGGCACATCGGCAACGGTGAATCTGGTTCCACCAGCTTGAACAACACCTAGGTTTGGGTGCAGGGTTGTGAAAGGGTAATCAGCAATCTTTGGTTTTGCAGAGCTGATCGATGCAATCAGTGAAGACTTACCTGCTGATGGATAACCAACCAGTGCGACATCGGCAACTGATTTAAGTTCGAGAATAATCTCGCCCTTCCAACCAGGAACTCCAAGAAGTGCAAAGCCTGGAGCTTTACGCTTTGAAGATGCTAGAGCTGCGTTACCTAAACCACCCTGACCACCTTCAGCAACAACAAGTTCGATGCCTGCTTCATCAAGGTCAGCAATGATCTTTCCATCGGCTGATCTAACAACTGTTCCGATTGGAACTGGAAGTACTACATCTTTACCAGTTGCACCGTTTCTGAAATCTCCAGCACCATCGCCACCATCGCCACCGGCACGGTGAGAGTTGAAGTGGAAATCTAGAAGTGTTGTCACGTTTGGATCTGAAATTAGTGAGATTGATCCACCGTTACCACCGTCAGCACCATCAGGACCAGCTAGCGGCTTGAACTTTTCACGCTTAACAGAAATACAACCATCGCCACCGTTTCCAGCGCGTAGATGAAGAGTCACTTGGTCTACGAATGTAACCATGATTAACTCCTTCCTTAAACACAGAAGGCGAGCACTTTGGCTCGCCTATCTGATAAAAACTTTACGCGTTGGGTTTTTGCGAACCTTACGCAGCAACAACGATGTTGACGACCTTGCGGCCACCCTTTTCACCGAACTGTACTGAACCTGCAGCTAGTGCAAATAGAGTGTCGTCCTTGCCACGGCCTACGTTACGACCTGGGTGGAAGTGTGTGCCACGCTGACGAACAATGATTTCACCTGCGTTGACTTCTTGACCTGAGTAGCGCTTAACTCCTAGACGCTGTGCGTTAGAGTCGCGACCGTTTCGGGTTGAGGAAACACCTTTTTTGGATGCCATTTGCTAGCTCCTTACTTGATCTCTGTGACCTGGACACGGGTTAGGTCAGCGCGGAAACCCTGACGCTTCTTGTAACCGGTCTTGTTCTTGTACTTCTGGATAACAATCTTTGGACCACGAAGGTTACCTAGGACAGTTGCAGTTACCTTTACCTTGGCTAGAGCCTCAGCTTCGTGTGTAACCTTGTCGCCATCAACTAGCAATAGAGCCTGTAGCTCAATTGAGCCACCTGCCTGTGCCTTTAGACGGTCAAGCGTCACGATGGTGCCTACTGACACCTTTTCCTGGCGGCCACCCGCGCGGACTACTGCGTAAACCACAGATATACCCTTTGTTCGAAAATTCTTGGATTTGGTTGCTCTTTAGGCAACAAGGTCTAATCTTAGCCCTACCTCGGGCGCAGGTCAAACCTCTTTGCCTATGTTTTTCTACCTAATTGGTAGATCCAGGGGTGATTTCTCCCCCGCTGGTGACTCGGCGGGACTTACGTTTAGTAGGTTCTGCCTGAGGTAATGCTTCTAGAACGGTTTCAAGGGTCTTTGGGGCTGTTTCCGAGGTGCTTAGAGTGCTGGCAGCAATCTTAGACATCAGATTCTTAGCTTCCTCAGCCTTTTCAGCGGTAACTACCTTGGCAGGCTCAACTCGAGGCTTAGAGTCCTGATTTTGGTTCTGATTCTGGTTTTGGTCGCGGTTTCCCTTGTTTTTGTTCTTGTTTTTGTTCTTGTTGTTGTTCTGCTTCTGAGGTCTGTCGTCGTCCTCAATGTGCTTGTTCTTTAGAACTGGCTCATGGTGAACGATGACTCCACGACCTGCACAAACCTCACAAGGTTCGCTGAAGGCTTCAAGAAGTCCAATCCCGATCTTCTTACGAGTCATCTGGACTAGCCCTAGAGAGGTAACTTCAGCAACCTGGTGCTTTGTTCTATCTCTAGATAGGCATTCCATTAGTCGTCTAAGGACTAGGTCACGGTTAGATTCAAGAACCATGTCGATGAAGTCAACGACGATGATTCCACCGATGTCACGAAGTCTTAGCTGACGAACGATTTCTTCAGCTGCTTCAAGGTTGTTCTTGGTAACTGTCTCTTCTAGGTTTCCACCAGAACCGACAAACTTACCGGTGTTAACATCCACCACGGTCATAGCTTCAGTTCTATCGATAACTAGCGAACCACCAGAAGGTAGGAATACCTTTCGGTCAAGAGCCTTAATGATCTGCTCGTTGATTCTGAAGTGATCGAAAGCATCTCCGGTTCCAGAGAATCTTTCGACACGTTCTAGTAGATCTGGCGCAACATCCTTCAGGTATCCCTGAATGGTTGCGTAGGGAGCATCGCCGTCAATGATCATCTTCTGGAAGTCTTCGTTGAAGACATCTCTAACAATCTTGATTAGTAGATCTGGCTCGCTGCTTAGAAGTGAAGGCGGGTTAGAGATTTCAGCGTTACGGCTGATCTCCTCCCACTGAATCTGCAATCTTTGAACATCTTCAGTTAGCTGTTCTTCAGTTGCACCTTCAGCAGCGGTTCTAACAATCACACCGGCATCTGGAGGAAGGATCTCTTTCAAGATTTTCTTTAGACGGTTACGTTCTGATTCTGGAAGCTTG
>RFNI01000246.1 GCA_009927245.1 Actinomycetota bacterium
AGAGGTTAGTCGAGCACCCTTTTGGCCTACTGGGTCTTTAGTTACCTGAACTAGAACCTTGTCACCAGATTTAAGCGCTAGCTCAATCTTTCTAGGCTGGTTACCAACTTCTGCTAGTTCCCAGTCAACTTCACCTGAATACAACACAGCGTTACGGCCACGACCGATGTCAACGAATGCTGCTTCCATTGAAGGAAGAACGTTTTGGACTTTACCAAGGTAAACATTTCCAATTAGAGAAGAATCCTGTGCCTTAGCAACATAGTGCTCAACCAAGATCTTGTCTTCTAGAACACCGATCTGAATCTTGTCATCTTTAGTTCTAACCACCATCACGCGGTCAACAGCTTCACGACGCGCTAGGAACTCTGACTCGGTAATACGAGATGATCTACGACCTGAATCTCTGCCATCACGTCTACGCTGCTTCTTAGCTTCTAGACGAGTTGAGCCTTTAACTCTTGTTGGTTCGTTGCTAGGAGCCTTAGGTTCTCTAGGAGTTCTAACCTTCACTACAACGTTCGGTGGGAGTTCACCTTCAACGGCTTCACCTGAACGACGACGTGATCTAACTCTGCGGTGTGAACCATCAGCGTTGGTATCTGGTGCGTCAATGATCTTGCCACGCTTGGAATCAACCTTTGGGGTTGGTAGATCAGGTGCCTTGAAGATCAGTGAGATACCAGAAACAGCTGGCTTTACTTCCTCAACAGGAGCTTCTTCAACCTTCTTCTTAGAACGAGACTTAGATTCAGTTGTCTCGGCAGGTGCTTCAACTTCAGCTTCTGCCTTAACGCGTCTACGCGAAGGCTTCGCTTTAGTTTCTTCAATTACTTCTTCAACTACCGGAATATCGGTATTTTTCTTTTTCACCATTACGGTGCTCCATGCCCGGCTACTGCTCTAGGGCCACACTCACTAGGCAAAAGCCTAAAAACTCCTGTTATTCACGTCTGTGAACAACTAAAACCTATGTGCAGATTGTCTAAGTGCTGCCCGATGGGTCTTAAACACTACTTCTGAGTATCTGCTAAACCTTCGTCGATTTCTGTGTGGACGAAATCAACTACTTTCAGTATGGCACGATATCCTCTGAAAGTCAGTAGCGAAAAGTGCCATACTTGACTTGTGAGCACAGAAAACAGCGTAACCACGGGGATTTCAGCCCCTAGATCTCTAGCCTGGACCCTTATTCTCGGGGGAATTACCGGCTGGATTGGTGCGTTTTCACTGACTTTGGAGAAAATCCACGTCCTATCCGACCCAAACGCAGTCCTCGGCTGTGACCTAAATGTCTTCATTTCTTGTAAGTCTGTGATGCTAACTCCTCAGGCAAGCCTCTTTGGTTTCCCCAATCCCCTGATCGGTGTTGCCTCGTTTATGGCACCGATCATTGTCGGTTTCGCAATTCTTGCTGGAGCTAAGTTTGCGATGTGGTTCTGGAGATTGTTCTGGGTTGGAAACCTTCTAGGTTTCATCTTCGTACTTTGGCTCTTCAGTCAGTCACTTCTAGTTATCAACGTCCTTTGCCCTTATTGCATGGTTGCTTGGGCTGGAATGATTCCTATCTTTATTACTCTGACTCTCTTTAGCTTTAGAGAAGACATCTTGCCTATGCCGGTAAGTACTACCCCGTTCTGGGATAGCGCATTCGCTAAGGCATGGGCTTGGACTCTAGTTTTCGAACTACTAATCGTGCTAGCAATCGTGTGGAGATTCTGGAGTCGTTGGATTCCAATGTTCCACCAACTTGGTTGGCTTTAGTTAAACCAAAGTCCTAGTTCACGAGTTGCTGATTCAACTGAGTCAGAACCATGAACAAGGTTCTGCTGAACCTTCAGACCCCAGTCACGACCAAGATCTCCTCTTATAGTTCCAGGAAGAGCAACTGTTGGGTCTGTTGCTCCAGCTAACGCTCTGAACCCTTCGATAACTCTGTTGCCTTCAACCTTTAGAGCAACGACATCACCTGAAGACATGAACTCAACCAGCGGCTCGTAAAATGGCTTACCTTCGTGCTCTGCATAGTGATTAGCAAGCAGTTCTCTTGAAGCAGTTAGCTTCTTGATATCGATAACAACGTAACCTTTGGCTTCGATG
>RFNI01000196.1 GCA_009927245.1 Actinomycetota bacterium
TAGACCTGAGATTGAGAAGTTCGGTATCGATAAGTTCAACGAATACTGCCGCACCTCTGTTCTGAAATACACCAAAGAGTGGGAAACCTATGTCACCCGTCAAGCTCGTTGGGTTGATTTCGAGAATGACTACAAAACCCTAGACACGCCCTTTACTGAATCAGTGCTTTGGGCTTTCCAACAGCTGCACCAAAAAGGTTTGATCTACGAAGGCTTCAAAGTTCTTGCATACTGCTGGCGCTGTGAGACTCCACTGTCTAACCACGAACTTCGTATGGATGAAGATGTCTACCAGAACAGACAAGACCAAACCGTAACTGTTACCTTCCCAATTACCGAAGGTAAATACGAAGGCGTCAGGCTACTTGCCTGGACAACAACTCCTTGGACACTGCCAACTAACTTCGCTCTAGCAGTTGGTCCTGAAATTGAATACGCGGTAGTGAACACTGCAGCAGGTAAATACCTGTTGGCTAAATCACTAATTGCTAATCACGTCAAAGACTTTGGTTTTGAAGATATCGACTCAGCTCTTGCTGCAGTTGAATCAACTGTTCTAGGTAAAGAACTTGCTGGAATCAAATACGAAAGACTATTTGATTACTACGCTGATGAATCAAAGTTTGATGTGAAGAACGCTTGGCAGGTAATTGTCGGTGACTATGTTGCTGATAACGAAGGAACAGGTATTGTTCACCAATCTCCTGCATACGGTGAAGATGACCAGAAACTCTGTGAGGCTGCGGGTATTCCGGTTTATGTTTCAGTCAACGAACGTGGTGAATACAACTCGATCATTACTGACTTTGTTGGTCAGCATGTTTTTGATGCAAATAAGCCAATCACTCAAAAGCTAAAAGACATGGGCAGATTGCTAAAGCAGGCGTCATATGATCACCCATATCCACACTGTTACCGCTGCAAGAACCCACTGATCTATAAAGCAGTGTCTTCATGGTTTGTTGAAACAACAAAGCTAAAAGACCGCATGTTGGAACTAAACCAGGAAATCAACTGGGTTCCAGAACACACTAAAGATGGTTCATTCGGTAAGTGG
>RFNI01000172.1 GCA_009927245.1 Actinomycetota bacterium
AAAGATTCTTGAAGGAACCGTCGCCTCAATTCCTCCTCAGGGCGGACGTAAACACCCACAGCAGGAATTCATCCAGATGGACACTACAAACATCTTGTTCATCGTTGCTGGTGCATTTGCTGGTCTAGAAACTATCGTTCAAGGGCGTATCGGGAAGAAGGGTATTGGCTTTGGTGCCGAGATCCGCAACAAGGACGAAGAGACAGATATCTTTACTCAGGTCCAGCCTGAAGACCTTCGTAAGTTCGGTCTGATTCCAGAATTTATTGGTCGTCTTCCAGTTCTTGCTTCTGTTACTCCACTAGACAAGCCTTCACTCATCCAGATCTTGACTGAGCCAAAGAACGCTCTGGTCAAGCAGTATCAAAGAATGTTTGAACTAGATGGTTTCGAGCTTGAGTTTGATGCTGATTCGCTAGACGCTATTGCTGAAGAGGCAATCAAGCGTGAGACAGGTGCTCGTGGTCTTCGCGCAATCATGGAAGAAACTCTTGCCTCGATAATGTTTGAGATTCCTGGAAGCGCAGCACAAGGGATTGTTAAGATCACCGCTGGAGTTGTCGCAGGAACTGAGCAACCTGTTATCGCACCTTTCAAATCAACCAGGCAAGAGAAGTCGGCTTAGTAATTGAGTTCTAGCTCAGGACTAAGAGCACCAATCGTTGCCGGCTTTGTTGCCAGCGTTACTGGAACAGCTGCTACCACCGCAATCTTTCTAAGTGCCTTTGTTGCCCTCGGTGCAACCAAAGAGCAAACCACAGGCATGGTTGCTCTGATGCTAGTCGCTTACGGTTTACTTTCCATTTTCCTAAGCTGGCGTCACAAGATGCCAATCTCCGTTGTCTGGTCTACTCCAGGAGCTGCACTGCTAGCAGGCTCAGCGGTTAGCGGTGTTGGCTTTACAAATACCATGGGTGGAATCCTCTTGGCAGGCTTGCTACTGGCTCTGACAGGTTTGTGGCCAAAGCTCGGTGAACTTGTGTCGATGATCCCTAAGTCAATTGCTAGTGCCATGTTGGCCGGTGTGATCTTCAGTTTCTGTGTGGCACCTTTTGCAGCCAGTGCTTCTTACCCAGCTTTGGTTCTTCCAGTAATCGCAGTCTGGTTGCTTCTTTACTGGTTAGCTCCAATCTGGGCCTCACCGGTCGCTATCATTCTTGCCTTTACTCTCATTGGTCTAAACCAGGGACTAAGCGTTTCAGCTTCTGACTGGGCAATCAACGTCTCATACATCCAGCCAACCTTTAGCCCAGCTAGCGTATTCACAATTGCTCTGCCTTTGTATTTGGTCGCTATGGCATCGCAAAACATTCCAGGTATCGCCATCATGAAGACCTATGGTTACGAAGTTCCATTCAGATCTTCACTTGTGACTACTGGTCTTGGAACAGTATTAGTTTCATTCTTCGGAGGTTTTGTGATGAACCTCGCAGCAATTACTGCAGCACTTAACGCAAATGAGCATGCACACAAAGATCCAAATAAACGCTGGCTAGCTTCGGTTAGCGGAGGAGTGGTTTACCTAATCTTCGCAATCTTTGCAGGTGTTGCAATTGCGTTTGTCTATCAGACACCAAGAGAGCTTTTGTTGGCTGCTAGCGGCCTTGCACTGTTGCCAACAATCGTGAACTCATTCGCTTCAATGACTGAAAATGTTCAGCAGCGCATTCCGGCAGTAATCACATTCCTAGTTGCTTCAAGCGCTGTTACCTTCTTCTCGGTAGGGGCAGCGTTCTGGGCAATCCTGACAGGACTTGCAGTACTCGGTTTGTTGAAACTAAAGAAACCTAAGTTTCTAAAGTAGTCCGCGACGCTTCAATAGTGGCTCGATGGTTGCATCTTGACCACGGAAGTTTCTAAACATCTGCATAGAGTTCAATGATCCACCGCGGCTTAGAAGGCTCTGACGGAAGTGCTCACCGTTTTCACGGGTCATTCCACCGTTCTCCTTGAACCAGTTCACGGTGTCTGCATCTAGAACTTCAGACCAGATGTATCCGTAGTATCCAGCTGAGTAACCACCAGCGAAGATGTGTGAGAAGTATGTTGAGCGGTAGCGAGTTGGAACTGGTGAGTAGTCCAGTCCGTAGTCAGCAATCGCCTTAGCTTCAAACTCTTCAACATCGGTAACTGTCGCATCTGCTGGCAGTGAGTGCCAAGCAAGGTCAAGAATTGCTGCAGCTAGGTAAGAAGTAGTTGCGTGACCTTCATTGAATGCAGAAGCTGCCTTGAGGTTATCTACCCACTCCTGAGGAAGCTTCTCACCGGTTACGTAGTGTCTTGCGTAGTTATCAAGAACTTCTGGCCAGGTGATCCACATTTCGTTTACCTGAGATGGGAACTCAACGAAGTCTCTTTCAACACTTGTTCCTGAGAAACGTGGATACTTCACATCTGACAGGAAG
>RFNI01000249.1 GCA_009927245.1 Actinomycetota bacterium
CTGCAATATCTGCAGCACCTAGGGTAACCAGACCGGTAAGTAGATCCCACTTTAGGTCAGTGTCGATCTCGCGACCTGAAAGCTTCTCTTCTCCTGAAAGGATTGCTCGAAGAGCAGTTGCGTGTTCAGGAGTTGAAGCAAAGCGAGGAGTGAACTTTAGGAACTGAAGTTGAGCTTCTGAACCGGCTTCTGCATCTCTTGCCATCTTTAGAAGTGCATCACCAATCTTGGCTTTGTATTCTGCTCTGTTCTCAGGCTTAAGATACATGCTCTGAACAGTTACCAACTGGTTCAAAAGTGTCATCATCGCTGTTGCGTTTGACTCAGTTGCAATGTTCTTTAGTACTAAGTGAACAAAGTCCTTTGGTTCTGCTTCAGCATCTCTTGTTGAATCCCATGCAGCACCCCAAGCAGAGCTCTTGCCTGTGAGTCAGTGAAGTCAGCTAGGTGATCCAAAGTGGTCTGCCATGAACGCTCATCTAGACGAAGCTTTGCGTAAGCCAAGTCACCATCGTTTAGCAGGATGAGATCTGGACGTGCTGTTCCAACAAGTTCTGGAACTTCGGTCTTAGCGCCATCGATGTCGATTTCGACTCGGTGAGTGCGAACTAGCTTGCCGTTCTGGTTGTTGTAATAACCAATGCCTAGACGGTGCGGTCTAAGAGTTGGGTAGTCAGGGTGGTTTGACTGAAGTACTGAGAATGATGAGATGTTGCCATCAGCATCTTCGGTTAGCTCTGCACGAAGGGTGTTAACACCTGAGGTCTCAAGCCAAAGCTTTGACCAGTCACGTAGTTCACGACCTGATGTTAGCTCTAGTTCGGTTAGAAGATCTACTAGTTCTGCGTTACCGAAGGCGTGCTTCTTGAAGTATGAAGCAAGCCCCTTCATGAAGTTCTCTTGACCTACCCAGGCAACAAGTTGTCTCAGAACTGAGCCACCCTTTGCATAGGTAATAGCGTCGAAGTTAACCTGAACATCTTCTAGGTCACGGATGTTGGCAACAACTGGGTGAGTTGAAGGCATCTGGTCTTCACGGTATGCCCATGACTTCTCGTGAGAGGTGAAGTAGTCCAAGCTTCCTTGTATTCGGTTGCTTCTGCAGTTGCAAGGTATGAAGCGTATTCAGCGAATGACTCGTTAAGCCAAGGTCATTCCACCAACGCATGGTGACTAGGTCACCGAACCACATGTGAGCTAGTTCGTGAAGAACAGTAATGATTCTTCTTTCCTTGATGAAGCCGTTTACAGCTCCTCGGAAGACATAGCTCTCAGTGATGGTGACAGCTCCAGCATTCTCCATTGCACCTGCGTTGAAGTCAGGAACAAAGAGCTGGTCATACTTCTCAAATGGGTATGGATACTGGAACTGCTCTTCGAAGAAGGTGAAACCTTCTTTGGTCTTATCAAAGATGTAATCGGCATCGATGTATTTAGCCAGAGATGATCTTCCGTAAACACCCAGTGGGATGGTTCTGCCATCGCTTGAAGTTAGTTCATCGCGCCACTCTGAATAAGGACCAGCGATAAGGGCTGTGATGTATGAAGAGATTCTTGGAGTTGGAGCGAAAACCCAGATTGATGTTCCATCGCCTCTATCAACTGGAGTTGGGGTAGGGGAGTTAGAATCATCTTCCACTTTGAAGGAGCTGAAACGGTGAACTGAAAGGTTGCCTTCAGATCTGGTTGCTCGAAGACTGCAAACATTCTTCTTGAGTCAGGCACTTCAAACTGGGTGTATAGGTAGACCTCGTTATCAACTGGGTCAACGAATCTGTGCAGACCTTCACCGGTGTGCATGTATGGGTTATCGCTAACCACAACCAATTCGTTTTCTGCCTGAAGGTTATCCAGCTGGATGCGGATGCCATCGCTGACAGCTGCCACATCTAGGTCCTTGCCGTTTAGGGTTACGCGGTGAACGGTCTTGGTGATGGCGTCAATGAAAGTAGAGGCA
>RFNI01000212.1 GCA_009927245.1 Actinomycetota bacterium
TAATTTGCTTGATCTGATTCTTGCTCCAAAGACTCTTCCGATATAGAAACCTAGAGATTCACCAGCAAAAGATCCTGCCATTACGGCTAAGAACAGGAAGAGGAAATCCAACCAATCTCTGACCATGGTTCCAGCAGCCAAGACAATTGTGTCTCCAGGAACTAGAAGACCAATAAAGAGGCTGGTTTCTAGGAAGATGGCAAAGCCGGCTAGTAGGTCACGCCAGAGTGGGTCAAAGGTGTGAACTGCGTTATTTAGCCAGTCAATGAATTCGGTCACAGGTAAATCATCCCACGCTTGGAAGGTCTTGAATTAGGATTTTCAGCCTTCTCTCAAATTGCGGGATGTGTGTTCCTTCTGCGAAGTTATCGCTAACTCCTACCCAGTTGACTACCGGTCTAATACCTTGAAGAGAACTAAGTAACCAGAGTTCAAGACCAACTAGATCTTCTGGGGTGACGTGTTCAAATCTGGTCTTGATGTTCATGCTTGCTGCAATAGTAAAGATCTCAGTTCGGGTAACTGATTCAAGCCAAGGGATTTCATTTCCTGGAGCACAAAGCAGATCTCCTCGCCACCAAATCAAAGAGGAAAGAGCTCCTTCGCTTATTTCTCCGTCTTTGGTTAGAAGTATTGCTTCATCAGCACCTAGTGCTTGGGCTTGCGCTCGAAGTTCTGAGCCTAGGGCTAGTTCTGGACCTTTGACAGTTAGGTCCAACCTTGGGTCTGGTTCTGGGTAAGTCCAAAGGGTTGCAGGTCCTAGCTGTGCTGGGGCTTCACGGACTACTAGAGACAGGGTTGGTTCTTGTTCTGCTCTGAGTTCAAGTCTTGGGAAGAGTCTTCCTGTTCTAGGAATCTGTTGCCAGGCTGCTTCGAAGAACTGGGGAAGGTGTTCTTTCAGTTCTGGGTGTTTGAGTTCGATGGCTCTGGTGAATCTGTCGGTGTGTAGGTTAAGCGATCTGACTCTGCCATCAACAACTAGGAAAGAGTCGGCAATTAGGACATCAGAATCTAGGGCAGGAGAGGGTTTTAGTTCTCCTGCTGTGTAGATAAAGGTCTGGTTCAAGTGAGCTTCCTAAATGCTTTGCTTATGGCTCTAATCTTAGATAGTTAGACACTTAGGGAAGGCAAGGTTTAGATGCGTTTATATGCAGCATCCCTGCCTAGCCGAGTCTCCATGCCTGATGCGTTTATCTCTCTGCATGCTAAAGACGAATACTCCTTCTTATTGGAAAGAGAATCGAATCAGGAGAACAGATTCAGTGTTATGGGTGCAGCTTTATCCTAGTTGAAGATGCTAGAGAAGCACTAAAAGATCTTGCTGGTTTTGTTGATAACGAAATTGATCTTCCATTTGACTTTAGACCTGGACTGGTTGGAGCCTTTAGTTACGAAGGTGAAGAGAAGTTCATGTTGGTGGATAGAGCGATAGTTCTAGACCATCAGAAACTAACGGCTTGGTTTATTGGAGTATTTGAATCAGAAGCTGAATTCAACAGTTGGCGAGATGCAGCACTTCTCAGACTTGCTCTAATTGGCGGTGAAGGAGCTATCTATCGTCATGCTAACCGAGTTGAGACTATTGATAGTTCTTTAGTTCACTCTCTGCATTCTGATTCTGAATACTTAGGCCTTATTGAGGAAGCTAAGGAAGCAATCGCCAGAGGCGATGCCTACCAGCTCTGTCTAACTAACCAGTTGACTATTGAAACAGAAGTTGATCCTTTCGCTGTCTATCTAAGACTTAGAGAAGCAAACCCTGCTCCTTACCTTTCTTATCTAAAGCTAGGAAGCACTTCGGTTGTTTCTAGTTCTCCTGAGCAATTCCTTCGAGTCAGTTATTCTGGTGTGGTTTCAAGTAAGCCGATTAAGGGAACCAGACCAAGGTCTGCAGATGCTGAGCTGGATAAGCAGTTAGCAGAAGAGTTACGTTCTAACGAAAAAGAGCGTGCTGAGAATCTGATGATTGTTGATCTGATGCGTAATGACCTAGGTCAGGTATCAGAACCTTCAGATGTTGTGGTGGCTAAGTTATTTGAGGTTGAGAGTTACGCAACAGTTCATCAGTTGGTGAGCACTATCACTGCTGTCTTGAAGCTAGGGTTAGATGTCTTTGATGCTGTGAATGCTGCCTTCCCTGCGGGTTCGATGACAGGTGCTCCTAAGCAGAGTGCAATGAGTATTTTGAGTGAACTAGAGGGAGCTCCTAGAGGTATCTACTCAGGTTGCTTTGGGTATGTTTCTCTCACTGGGGCTGCAGATTTGGCTATGACCATCAGAACTATTGTTTTTGAGGAAGGTTTAGCAACTATTGGTATTGGTGGGGGAATCACCATTGATTCTGATCCTGAGGCAGAACTATGGAGACCAAGCTGAAAGCTAGGGCTCTTCTAGGTGCTTTAGGGGTTGAGCAATAGGTATTTATTGGTTTGGTAGCCTAGAACCTAAGTATTTACCTGAATTGAGATCATGAACGAGATTCGTAACGAGCCAACTGGACCTGACGTTTTCGCTATCCAGGAGAAGTGGCTACCGGTTTGGGATGAGCTAAAGCCTTTTGCCTCTGGAAATAAGGACGATAACCGTCCTAAGAAGTATGTCTTGGACATGTTCCCTTACCCTTCAGGGACCTGCACATGGGTCACGCTGAGGCTTATGCCCTAGGGGACGTGATTGCTCGTTACTGGATCCAAAAGGGATATAACGTAATGCACCCAATTGGTTGGGATGCCTTTGGTCTTCCAGCTGAGAATGCTGCCATCAAAAGAAACCTAGATCCAAGAGCTTGGACCTACGACAACATCGAACTGCACAAAGCGTCAATGAGAAGGTATGCCTGTTCTTTTGACTGGGAAAGAATCATCAGAACCTGTGATCCTATTTACTACCGCTGGAACCAGTGGTTGTTCTTAGAGTTCTATAAGAAGGGTTTGGCATATCGCAAGAATTCGATGGTCAACTGGTGTCCTTCCTGTCAGACCGTTCTAGCTAACGAGCAGGTTGTTGGTGGAGCTTGTGAAAGATGTGACTCTGTTGTCACTAAGAAAGCTCTAACTCAGTGGTTCTTCAAAGTAACTGAGTATGCAGACAGATTGCTAGATGACCTAGATACCTTGGAAGGCAACTGGCCTTCAAAGGTTCTCTCAATGCAGAGAAACTGGATTGGTAGAAGCTACGGTGCTGAAGTTGATTTCCAGATTGAAGGAAGAACTGAACCTGTAACGGTATACACAACCCGTCCTGATACTTTGTATGGTGCAACCTTTATGGTTGTTGCTGTTGATAGTGATCTAGCTGCTGAACTTGTTTCTGGTTCAACTGCAGAAGTTCGTATGCAGTTCCAGGCTTATCTTGATGAAGTCAAGAAGAGTAATGACATTGAACGTCTTGCTACCGATAGAGAGAAGACCGGTGTTGACACTGGAAGATTCGCTATCAACCCTGCAAACGGTGAACATATTCCAATCTGGGTGTCTGACTATGTGTTGGCAGATTATGGAACCGGTGCAATTATGGCCGTTCCTGCTCACGACCAGAGAGATCTTGATTTCGCTAGAGCACTTGGACTTCCAGTTCGAGTAGTTGTTGAAACTGGTGAAGCAGATCCACTAGAGACTGGCATTGCAACTGTTGGTGAGGGGTGCTAACTAACTCTGGAAACCTAAATGGTTTATCTAAAGCAGATGCTATTTCTAAGATGGTTGGCATCTTGGAAGCAGAGGGCAGAGGTAAAGCTGCCAAGAACTTTAGATTGCGTGACTGGTTGATCTCTAGGCAGCGTTACTGGGGAACTCCAATTCCTATCGTTCACTGTGATTCTTGTGGTGAGGTTCCTGTTCCTCAGGATCAACTACCAATCGAACTTCCAGATGCTGCTGGTCTAGATCTAGCACCTAAGGGAACTTCTCCTCTAGGTGGAGCGGAAGACTGGGTGAATGTTCCATGTCCTAGCTGTGGTAATCCAGCTAAGCGTGACACTGACACCATGGACACCTTCGTTGACTCTTCTTGGTACTTCCTTCGTTACCTATCTCCTAACAGCGAGACTGAAGCCTTCAGCAAGGAAGAAGCAAAGCTTTGGGCACCGGTAGATCAGTATGTTGGTGGAGTTACTCACGCGATTTGCATCTGCTGTATGCACGCTTCTTCACCAAGGTTCTAAAAGATCTTGGTTACGTTGACTTCTCTGAACCATTCACTCGCTTGCTAAACCAGGGCATGGTTCTAATGAATGGTTCAGCAATGAGTAAATCTCGTGGCAACCTAGTCAAACTAGGAGACCAGTTAGATGAGCACGGTGCAGATGCTATCCGTATCACCATGGCTTTCGCTGGCCCTCCTGAGGATGACATTGACTGGGCTGATGTCTCACCTTCAGGTTCAGCTAAGTTCCTAGCTCGTTGCTGGAGAGCAGCCAATGACGTTACTTCACCAGTTGGTGTCGATTACAGCACTGGCAACCTGGAACTCAGGAGAGCAACCCATGCTTTCTTGAGAGATTTCAGTGCAAACATCGAAGGCTTCAAGTTCAACGTTGGTGTTGCCAAGTTGATGGAACTTGTCAACGCTCTTCGTAAGGCTATTGACGGTGAAGCTGGAGGGCAGATCCTGCAGTTAGAGAGGCAGCAGAGATCGTTGCTAAAGCACTTTCACTGTTCTCTCCGTTTATGGCAGAAGAGATGTGGGAGATTCTAGGTCACAAGCCTGGTGTTGCTCTAGCTGGATTACCAGAAGCAGATCCATCACTACTAGTTCAAACAACTGTTACTGCAGTTCTTCAGGTAGATGGAAAGCTTAGAGACACAGTTGAGGTTTCAGTTGATGCAACCGAAGCAGATCTACAAGCAGCAGCTGATGCATCTGCAACTGTTCAGAGAGCTATTGACGGCAGAGAAGTTGCCAAGGTGATCATCAGAACTCCGAAACTTATCAACATAGTAACTAAGCAGTAGTTTTCACCAATAACTAGTTCTTAGTTAGTTGTTACTCTTCGAGGTTTCTAGCCTTGTTGAATGTTTCCTTGGCTGAAGTCACTATTCGCTGAATTCACTCCGCGCGCAGGCAAAGCGACGATTACTCTCATCGCTGTCGTTGGCTTCGCTGGCTTTGTCTTTGGTTCCTCAACTGTTCCTGGCCAGAAGTTTGAAGTTACTAAGAGCAACCAAGTTTCTAAATCAGAACC
>RFNI01000011.1 GCA_009927245.1 Actinomycetota bacterium
TTGTCGTTTTCAGCCAAAGCCAAAGCGTTGCAACGCAGCAAGGTTTCCAAGCGCAGCCACAGCTGTTGTCTTTGAATCAAGCAACTGCAAGCCAACTTGAGGATCTACCTGGAGTTGGTCCTGCACTTGCTGGAAGGATGATCGACTGGCGTTTAGCCAACGGTGGATTCAAGTCCAAAGATGACCTGCTCAATGTTTCAGGTATTGGTGACAAGTTGTTTTCGGGAATCAAGGACTTGGTCACGCTTTGAGGCTTAGATGGTTGGCAGTATTTGTTTGGATTGGAGCTGCCGCGTTCACAGCATTCTTCGCATCCAAGTTATTGCCTACTGAGTTACGTGAAGTAGTTAGCAATAGGTCAACCATCTCTGTGACTGCCAAGTTACTTACTGCTCCTGTAAAAGACTTAGGAGCTAGCGCGTTCGGGGAACGGTTTAGAGCAAACATAGAGATACTCAATCCAGCAACAATGGCTGGAACCACCGGAACGCTATCTGGGGATGAGAAACTAGCCCAACTTTCCAGTGGTGATGTCATAAGTGGTTCTATGTCGTTTAGGCCAGCCTTTGGGTTCGCTTCTGACTTCAGCGCAAGTCTGAAGTATCTGAAATCTGTGACTAAAGGCGAACCTGATCCAATTCAGGGGATGAGGACCTCTTTCCTTGCCAGTCTTCGAGGAGTCTCGACAGACTCTGCTGCGCTGGTAGCCGGCTTGGCAATCGGGGATGATAGTCAACTCTCAGCTCAGACAAAAGAGGACTTTCGTAAAGTTTCTTTGACACACCTGTCAGCGGTCAGTGGTGCGAACTGTGCAATTGTCTTAGCTGGAGTTGCCTTCTTATTGAATCTCTTACCAATAGCCAGACCATTTCGAATCTTCGTTAGTTTCGCTGCAATTGGCTTCTACCTAGCTCTCGTTGGGCAAGAACCTAGTGTCTTGCGAGCTAGTGCAATGGTTGGAGTTGTCTTACTAGGTTTCCTAATTGGCCGAAGAGTGTCGCCTTTGGATGCCATTGCGCTCAGCGTCATTGGGTTATTACTTTGGCAACCTGAGTTATCGCTCAGTTATGGTTTTGCGCTTTCTGCTTTAGCAACGATTGGCTTGGTTGTGCTTGCACCAAAGCTGGTTGAAGTATTCGAGAAAAAGATGCCAACCTGGTTGGCAATAGTTATCTCGGTTTCTATAGCAGCACAAATAGCTTGTCTACCAGTGCTGTTGATGCTTCAACCCGAGCTTCCCGTTTACTCAGTGCTGGCTAACGTTTTGGCAGAACCTCTTGTCGCTCCAATAACAGTTCTAGGATTACTTGCTTGTCTGATCTC
>RFNI01000136.1 GCA_009927245.1 Actinomycetota bacterium
TTAGGATTACATCGAATCAGGGAAAAGGAAACGAATGAGATTCATCATTGCCGTTATTGACAGCAAGAGCAGATCTGCATCAGGGGATGAGATGGCAGCCATTGACGAGTTCAACGACAAGCTACAGTCCAACGGTCACTGGATCATTGCCTGCGGAATCGATGACCCTGAAAAGGCAGTTGTACTAGACAACCGTAACGATGTAGGTTTCGTTGCAGAGGGACCCCTGCATTCAACAGATGAGTTCATGGCTGGCTTCTGGCTAATCCATGCCGAGAACATCGAAGAAGCCAAAGCACTGGCTGCAGAAGGTTCCAAAGCGTGTAACCGAAAGGTTGAAGTCCGCCCAATCCTGGGTGGCTAATGAAACTACTTCTTCTTAGCAAACCCGTTCTGAATTAAGAAGTCACAAGTTTCGATAATTGACTGCTTAGCAGGCATGAACTTGATGCCCAGCAATGTTTGAGCCTTACTTGAGTTTGCTGGTCTTCTCTTACCAAGGAGAGGAACAACACTCTTAATCTCTTTATCAAATAAAGAGAGCATACGAATAACAAAGTTAGGTGCTTGGAAGGTGTTTACTTTTCTATCTGGGTAAGCAGCCTTGATGATCTTGGCAATCTCAACGAAAGACATTGTCTCTGAAGCTGCTAAGACTCTCTCACCCTTGCTTGCATCTACCTTGATTGCATTGACATGCATCTGAGCAACATCTTGAACATCAACAATTGAGAACGCAACATCTGGAAGCATTGGGTCAACAGCTTTTAGAACACGCTCCATTACACCAACAGATGAACCAAAGTTCTTATCTAGAGGCGCACCGGTAACCAAAGCCGGGTTGATGGTGGTTAGGGCAATCTCAGGAGCAGTGCTCTTCACGAAATTCCAGGCAGCCTGCTCAGCTAGTGTCTTTGACTTGGTATAGGCAGAGTTACCAAGCGGGTGGTTGATGTCAGTCCACATGGTTTCATCTAAGGAGGTCTTCCCTGCTGGAAATTCAGTTCCATCAATCGCCGCGACTGAAGAAGTCAGAACAACTCTCTTCACTCCTGCCTTGTGAGCAGCCTTTAGTGCTCTAAGGGTTCCTTCCACTGCCGGTCTAATCAGATCATTTTCGTCTTTAGGTTGAGCGATAGGGAAAGGAGATGCAGTGTGAAGAAGAACATCAACATCTTCAAGTGCCTTATCCCAACCAGAGTCCTTCTCTAGGTCTAGTTCAACAAAGGTTAGGTGGTTTCCAAGATCAAAGTTCTTTGGTAAGCGAGGAGAGACTGCATCTCGAACTTCATCCGCTCTAGAGAGAGATCTAACCGAGGCAACAACTGTGTATCCGTCGAGAAGAAGTCTCAATGCGACGTGCTTACCGATGTATCCGCTTGCTCCAGTTAGTAATACCTTGGTCACGACTATCTCCTCTGGTTAGTGAACTTCAATCCTATATAAAGGAGTATCCGTTCTAACCAAGCAATAAACTTCGACCATGGGCAAAGAACCTAAGCGCAAAAGGCATGAGCTCAACCCTGCTGAGCAGCAGGAAGCTTTAGAAGTTGAATGGTTCAGGATTGGGCTAACAGCTCCAGCCAGAAAAGCTTTAGTCGAAGCCAAGCTATACAAAGTTTCAGACATGAGGAAGATTTCTCTTCAAGAACTTCAGGGCCTTTCGGGAATTAGCAAATCTTCTATCGCACGCATTCAAGTGATTATGCGAGCAAAGAAAATCAATTTCCGCAACTAACGTGTGATGACAGCTCCGTGGCCATCTAACTGCCATGCTCTGACGTAGTCAATCTTTGTTTCGCTGGTCTGCCAGCCTGTGTAATCTCCCCCAAATGGTCCAGTTGCATTATTCAAGATCAAAAAGAACGGTTCGTTGAAGACCCAGTGATGTTCTCCGACGTTACCCGGAAAGACTGTGAAGAAGAGTTCTCGGTCAACATAGAACTGCATAAGATCTGGAGTCCAGGCAATGCCGTAGGTGTGATACTCACTCTGGTAGTTAGCCTCATCAACAATGTCACCCACTACATACCGGTGGTTATCACAACAGGTTGCAATGTCTTGATTTGAATAGTGAACTGCGCTTGAGTTTCTCGTTGGCCTGTCTCCACCTTGCTCTGCGATGTCTATCTCTCCAGAGAGAGGCCAACCAACTTCAGTAATGGAATCCCCTAAAGCCCAGAAGGCTGGCCAGTTTCCTCCACCAACCGGCATCTTGATTCTGGCTTCGATGTATCCATATTTAAAGGAGACTTTGCCCTGAGTATCAAATCTTCCACTAACAAAGCGACATGGGGCCGCAAGGCAAGGGCCTGAGTTTGCAGGAGCTCTGGTAACCCGAGTTGTGGTGATTACTGCGTTGCCCTGCTCTGAACCATCAAGTGCAATCGCATCCGGAGTGTAATACTGTGATTCGCCAAAACAAGATCCTCCACCATTAGCTGCAGAGTGACCACAATATCGTGTTGTCCAGTTAGCATTCGAAACTTTAGATTGTGCAGGACCGCTAAAAGATTCAGACCACAGTAGTTTTCCAACCGAGTAATGCAGCAATTCAGGAGTTGGAATTATTGATGTCCAACGAGCGAAAAGAGTCAGTTTCGATTTTGGTTTCAAGACAGCTTTGTCTTTGTATTTCACCACTCCATTTGGATTAATCGCCCACCCAGCAAACTGGAATCCATCACGAGTAAATTTTGAGGCTGGAAGAGCCTTACCCGTAGTTGGGACTTTGACAACAGGCATAGTTCCTATACCTGCGTTGGCATCAAACCTGATTGAATAATTGGAAGGAGCAATAGCATTTGCGACAAGGCCTGATGAACTTGATAACAACAAGATCGCTACCCAGACAGTTCTAATGAAGTTCTTGCTCATAAACGAACTCTATACCAGCACTTAATACGTTTCTCGGTTGGAAGGTAGCAGGGGTAGCCTTTGACAAAGCCAGATGCTCCCATAGCTACGTCGCAATCTGCACTGTTTATAAGTTCTGCACAGAATTCTAAATTCGATAAGAATACTTCTGCTTGCAGACGCATGGCTGTCTAAGCCAGCTGTTAGACAAAACCCCCGGCGGGAACCGGGGGATCTGTTTGACCTCTTGACGAGGGTCTAATCGGAAGAAAGATTTCCGAAACTTACCTTTGTTTCGAGTATAGGAGGAAATCTTTTTCTTCGAAAGAGGTTATCCACTTCCGGTTAGACCCTCTCCTTGGTCCATGCCTTACGAGAGGAGAGACAAGATGAGTTTTACTCAGATTGTTGATCTGGTGATACTGGTGGTGAAGATAATCCTTGTGATCGTCGAAGCCATCCTGACCAGGTAGAACCAGTGAGCTCTGACTCGTAAGGGTCAGGGCTCACCTCCAACTAACTTTGACGGAGCGAGCCCTTTCCAGAACTTCCAGCAGGCACGTTATACATCTCAAACACATCTATATCCCTTAGAAGCTTGCCTTCAACGGTAGAGAGGATCTCCTTCACCGTAGGAGCTTCGATGTGATCCACCCAGTGCTGCTTGGTAGTCCAAGCCTCAATCTGAATGATTCTGCCCTCGACATCTTCGTTCATTGTGTAGAACTCACAGCCTGGCTCTTCATGAACTAAAGGAGTAATCCTCAGAAGAAGGTCGTATACCTCTTTATAGTGCTCAGGCTTAGGGCTAAATACTGCAACAACAGTACAGATCTCAGTCATACCTATTACTTCTCTTGTTTGAAGACTGAATCGAACGATGCATCAGGGGTCTTCCAAAGTAGTGAGCGAACAAAGGCTAGTGCTTCCTCAGCTCCATGGAGTCTGTCCATGCCTGCATCTTCCCACTCAACAGAAATAGGACCTTTGTATCCAATTGTGTTTAGAGCTCTAAATGATGACTCCCAGTCAATCTGACCTCTACCGGTAGAGACGAAAGTCCAACCACGCTTAGGGTCATCCCAACCCAGGTGAGAACCAAGTCTTCCTACGCGACCATCTTGTTTTCTAACAAATGTGTCCTTGCAGTCAACGTGGTAGATGCGATCAGCGAAGTCAAGAATGAAGTTCACTGGGTCAATGTCCTGCCAGTGCATGTGGCTTGGATCCCAGTTCAGACCAAATGCCTTGCGGTTATCAATAGCACTGAGTGCTTTGACTGTTGTGTAGTAGTCGTAAGCAATCTCAGATGGATGAACTTCTAGAGCGAATCTGACACCTTCGGTGTCATAGACATCCATGATTGGGTTCCAGCGTTTAGCAAAGTCCTCATAACCAGCTTCAATAACTTCCTTTGATACTGGAGGGAACATTGCAACATATTGCCAAATAGATGAACCAGTAAAACCAACAACAGTGTCAACACCTAGTTTGCGAGCAGCAACAGCTGTGAGCTTTAGTTCCTCAGCTGCACGCTGACGAACACCTTCTGCTTCACCATCACCCCAAACCTTCGGCCCAACAATGTCTTTGTGTCTAAAGTCAATCGGGCTATCGCAAACAGCTTGACCCTTTAGGTGATTAGAGATCGCGTAAACCTTTAGGTTGTATTTCTCTAAGATTGCTAAGCGCTCTTGAACATAGGCATCATCTTCAGCTGCGCGCCAAACATCGAGGTGCTCCCCACTGCAAGCAATCTCTAGGCCGTCGTAACCCCACTTGCTTGCAAGCTTGGCTATCTCTTCTAGGGTTAGGTCTGCCCACTGACCGGTAAAGAGCGTTACTGGACGGGTCATCTAGTTATCCTTTGTTAGCTTGCCAACATTTTAGTCTGGCTTGAACCAGTGGTCTCAGCCACCTGCACCCAAGCCTTACTGGCTGCAGAAGTTAGCACAGCGTCGATAAGAGCTGCTGCTCTAAGACCATCCACTAGGCCGGGGACCCCCTCGACTCCTTTACCTTGGAAGCCTTGATATGCATCTGAAACAAAGTCATTGAAAGCATCTTGATAACCCTGCGGGTGGCCAGAAGGTAGGTGAGAGAGTCTTCTACCATCAGCGGAGGTTAGAGTCTCTCCACCGTGCATGATGATTTGGTTTGATGATCTACCGCCAACTAGAAGGGAATCTGGTTGTTCTTGGTTGAAGGTATAAGAAGCTTTAGAACCATCAAGTTCTAAAAGCAACTGGTTCTTGCGTCCAAGAGATACTTGGCTAACAGTTAGTGTTCCTGTTGCACCACTTACTGTTTCAAACAAAATGGTTGCAATATCCTCAGTCTGAACCTTTACGCCGTTACGGTCGGTAAATGCTTTAGAGGTGTTAGCAATCAAACGAGCGATGCGATCGCCAGTTACGAACTCCATTAGGTCACACCAGTGTGTACCAATGTCAGCGAAAGCTCTTGAGTCTCCGCCGTCATTTGAATCAACTCTCCAGTTTTCTGAACTTGGATCAGTGAGCCAGTCTTGTAGATAGTTGCCGTGAATAAGGTGAACAGGTCCACCCTCACCATTTTGAACTCTTGATCTCATTTCACGAACTACTGGGTAGAAACGATATGCGAAAGGCACAGCGAAGCCAACGTTGTTTGCGCCAACAACTGACTCAATGGCTTTAGCTTCAGCAAGTGTTACAGAGATTGGCTTCTCGCAAACAATCTGCTTTCCTGCTTTAGCTGCTGCGATAGCAATCTCGGCATGCAGTGCGTTTGGTGTGCAGATATGCACAACCTGAACATCAGGAGATGCGACTAGTGCTTGCCAGGTTGCAAAGACAGTTGTTGCATTGTGTTTTGCAGCAAATGCTTTCCCTGATTCAACTGATGAACCCGCAACTCCAAATACTTGGTGCCCTGAGTTTCTGATTGCATTAGCGTGAACAGCGGCAATGAAACCGGTTCCAATGATTCCCGCATTAAGTTGTGTCATCTTGCTACTTCTTTCTCGATAATGCCACTGCGAGAATGATGATCGCGCCTCTGACTACCTGCTGCTGGCTAACATCTAGGCCGGCAAGAATGAGACCGTTG
>RFNI01000057.1 GCA_009927245.1 Actinomycetota bacterium
CTTCAGAAATGCTCAGGAAGCTTATTGAATGGTGATGCTAAGAGCCGAGAAAGCGGTTTCACATCAAAAGAAAATATTCCCGTATGGATTTACGCAAGCCTTTACAGGTTTCCCCGCTAGGCTACCTAAGTAATGAATTTTCAGGAGATCTCCCTGGGTTCTAAAAACTAAAAAACCTCTCAAAGGAATATCCATGTTCAAAAAGTCTCTTACTTCTCTTGCGCTTGCTGGATTACTTCTCACTGGTGTTTCAATTAGCCAAGCTTCTGCTGACGCCTCTTATGTTGCTGAAGCGAATCTTGCTTCTGCCGGCACCAGTTTCAGAACTAGTTCACCAGACTCAACTTCGGTTGCTATACCTTCAGGTGTATCAAGTTTCAAGTCTGCTGGTGGTTGGGAGTTTGATGAGGCATTCTTGCTTGCACATGCAGGCGAAAAACTTACTTACAGTGTGTCGGTTTTGGACCCCTCTGGTAAAGCAGCATCTATTTCGATGAACTTTAGCTCTTCTGCCGGTGGTTACAGCAAGGGAGTTAATGGATTTTTAGATAACAGAAGCAGCGGAACTTGGGTAAACATTGACTACATGAACGACAGTCTTACCATCCCGACAGGCGCTGCTGGTTAACAAGGTAGCTTCAACCCATACATTTACATGAATGCACAAAACTCCACAACAGGTGGCACTTTGGCTGCTGGTACATACACTGTCACATTCAAGTTGTTTGCCGCAGGAGTTGAAGTCACGCAGGGTGTGACAGCGTCCAACTTGATAAATGACTACTTTGTAGCTGGTAACACTGCCTTGATTCCGGCTGGAGCAATCTCAACCCAATTTTCAGCAACCGCATGTGTTGATTCATCAAAAGTGGCTGTGGGCGATGAAGTAAAGGCGGAGATGTACGTTGATGATGTCCTACAGACAAATCACTCGAGGACCTGGGAGACAAGAAGCCAGTTCAAGTCAAGCACTGAGCCTGGATATCGCGAATACGGCACCACTGAAACGATCACCATCACCGCATACGACATTGACAATGGTGTCGCTGTACTTATGAACAGATATCGCACCGGGCTAACAGTTGGAACTGAATACGATGCTCAGTACAAGCTTTACAAGACCAGCACCAACGAAGACGTTTCTGGAGACTGTGCTCCACAAAAGCCAGCTGCGCCAACGGCCACATTCAACATTGGGAGCCTAAGCATCTCTGGAACCTTCAGCATTGGTTCAGGACGCTACGGCAGTGTTTGTAACATCTACGACAAGTCAGCGCCAAACACTGTTTTTGCAACTGGCTTTGTCAATTCTCAAATGGGCTCAAGTCAGTTCTCATGTTCTGTATCCACAACATTGACTTCGGGGCGTACCTATTTTGTAAGAGTTGCAACTTCTTATTCAGGTAAATACTCTCAGCTTTCAGATCCGTCTGCAGACGTATTGATCCCATCAGCCGGCTACACCATTACATCTTCCTATGCAGGTGTTGTTGCTGCTGGAAAAGTTGTGAAGGTGAATGACAACAGCCTATTAGTTGAAGACTTCTCTAATTTCCCTTCATCCATTCCTGATGGTAAGGGTGGTATCTACACCTACGCGTCTCAGTTCTCTTGTACTCCAACCTGTGGAACCACAAAGGTGAGAATCCGTCACATGACGAACACAACTTTGGACTCTACATTTGCTGGAACTGGTTCTTTTGTCCTTAGCTCATTCGGCCCAATGAACGCATTGGCGTCGACCATGGGTTACTACGGAACCAACAAGGATAAATGGATACTTCCAATTGCAGGTTATGAAGCAAATGGAACTGACCCTAAAGTTCAGTTCATTTTCGGTAATGCTGCAAATGCAACCACAACTACGCAGGATGTGAATAAGTCTGCTCTTGATGCGGCCTGTAATGCAGGAGCTGCAGGATACTCTTTGAAGCCAGCTGTCACACCGTTGGTTTCAACAGTTCCTGCGCCATCGGCTAACCCTTTCATTCAGATCACCTGTTTCAAGCAGTACACATTGGGTGGAACACCTTCTTGGGTTTCGCTAGGTGTGCTGGCAACTGTTGATCCTGCAACCGGAAACCTTTCTGTAAAGGGAACGCTGGGAACACCTTCAGCTACCGCTAATGGGTTTGTGTCTAGAACTTCTGTAAATCATTCAGCAACAGGCAACGAAGTGATGATTACAGCCTTTGTCAGCTCCCACCTGTACACCTCATTCAATGACATGTCTCTAACTGGAACAGGCACAGTAGCAGATCACTCGATTATTAGATTTGCTGCTAACGGAACACTTCTAAGCACAACAACTAACGCTTGGGGTACTTCAGGTGGTTCGTCTTCAATGGACTCTTTCCCATCAATGGCTTCAGTTAATAGTGGAAAGATTTATGGAGTACTGCAATCGGGTCAGACCACTAACTTGGTATCCGCCGGATCGACAGGTGCTCTAAGTAGCATCGCCATCGACACCACAGGATCAAGCATCTTGATGCCAATCGTAAGAATGTTGGGTGGTTACGGAATCGCCAGTGACGAAACACTCATCCCAGTTACCGTTAGCGGTCTTAATGTGTTTGCAGCTGGTTGGGTTAATTCTTCAACAGGTGCTCTAACGGTTGGCGAAAAGCTCAACTACACAAGCGCACCTGGTAGCGGATCACAGGCTGTTTGGCTAAACGGTAATGACAAGAACACGTACCTATTGCTTAGCGTCGCAGCTGCTCCAAACAACCTAACCGTGTTCAAGTGGATCGACTCTCGTTACACCGTTCCAACAGGTCCAGTTCCTGCAGTTACTTCAAAGAACTTGAAGTACTCAAAGAACACACCTGCTGCTGGAACAAAGGTAACTTTGACCGGTACTAACCTGAACGCAGTTACCTCAGCAACCATCGGTGGTAACGCAGCAACTCTTGGAACCAAGTCAGCTACTTCACTTCAGCTAACTGTTCCAACTGCGTCTTCTGCAGGAACAGTTGACATCGTGCTAACCACAGCTGATGGTGCAACAACTGTTGACACCTTCACCTACGTTGGTAACGGTGTTCAGCAGAGCGTTGAAGTCGCAGATCTTGCAGCCTCAGTGAACTTCGGTGCAGAAGATATAGCACTATCAGCAACTGTTTCATTCAGCCCTAACGATGCTGGAACACAAGGAGCAGTTACCTGGAGTTCAGACACCCCAACTGTCTGTTCTATCGTTTCAAACAAGGTGCGCTTCTTAGCTGGAGGTACCTGTACTGTAAAGGCAACCGTTGCTGAATCTGGTTTGCTTCTAGCTGGTTCTGACACAGAGACACTGACAGTAAATGCTGCAGCTCAGACAATCACACTCTCTGGTCCTACCAACCCAGAAGTTGATCTAGACGGTATCGACCTGACTGCAACAACCAACTCAGGTCTAGAAATTACCTTCGCGACTACCACAGCTGCTGTTTGTTCAGTTGACTCAGCTGGTCACGTAACACCAATCACCGCTGGTGAATGTATTGTTACAGCGACTCAGGCTGGTAACGCTAGCTGGCTAGCGGATAGCAAGCAGGCGAGCATCGTATTTGTTGCACCTGCAACAACTCCGATTGTTGACAACGGTAACCCAGCTAGCCCGAACACACTGGCTAAGACTGGTGCTTGGGTCAAGAACGGTGACACCCAACTGTCATGGAACCGCACTAAGGGAACCTTGGCGTTCAAGGTAAGCATCGTCTACATTGGCCCAATCAAGGGAACCGCAGTGTTCAAGGTTGGTTCAAAGACCTATACCTGTGTGGTGAACTTCGGAACTCTGAAGAAGCAGGCAACAGCTAAGCGTCTAGTCCTAACCTCACCTAACCTATGTTCAGGTGCAAAGGAGAAGGCTCAGCTTGCTGCTCTAAAGAAGGTGCCGGCAAACACCGTCGTCAAGCTAACAATCGTTAGAGACATGAAGGCTCCGACAACCTATGCGAAGTACCGCACCAAGACTCGCGTGATCTACGCGAAGCTTGGCTAAGCAATTATCTAGAGTGAGCCCGTCGGTAAACCGGCGGGCTTTCTCTTTAGCCTGAACAGTGTTTTGGAATTCTGTTCACCTCAGTGTTTACATGC